>JAHFZE010000088.1 GCA_020854785.1 Methanomethylovorans sp. | reverse complement strand
TTACCCACTACACCTTGAAAGAAGCAGTGCAACTGAAATGGAAATGCAGCAAGTGTAGAGGCCAGATCAAAAAGGGTGTGAGGGACAGAGTGAACGAGCTTGCAGACCTGGATGAACCTCAACATCCTGAACATAGGCCTTCCTATGTGCATCTTGCACCTCTTTCTGAAGTGATAATGATGGCATTGGGACATGCCAGCATAAACACCAAAGGCGTGCAATCAGCCTGGAACTCCCTAGTGGAAAAGTTTGGCAGCGAGGTAAAAGTGCTATTGGATGTGCCGGCTGAAAATATGGGTTTTGTGGATAGGAAAATAGTAAATGCCATCATGGCCTTCAGGAACGAGGAGATCATTATGCACCCGGGTGGAGGAGGTCAGTATGGCTGGCTGGAATTGCCTGCAGACAGAAAAAATGGTCCCACCCCATCAAAAACTCAAAAAAAACCCATGGATAATGAACAGAAGTCACTGTTCGAGTTCTGAGCCCCACGATATCTATATAAAAGATTAATGCCTTCAAGTTCGCAGCAGCAGTGCCGAGGTGGCAGAGCGGACCAATCCAACGGAACAAATGCCCAGGAGTCTATATGCGATCGGCTCGAGACCGGTTTCCCCTGACGGGGTGCTTGGGTTCGAATCCCAACCTCGGCGTGACCATCACAGTCATAAGCCCAACACTTTCACCCTGCTTATTTTCATATTATAAGCAGGGAAAAGGATGTATTGGATATGGGACTGTATGACTATAAGAGAAACATCGCGGCTGCTGAAAAAAGGATAATTGAGGCAGCTTATTCACAAAAGAACAAAGACACTATTTTTGCTTTTGTGAACGTATTGTATGCAGAAGGCTTGTCTGAGGCAAGGATCCTCAAGTACCTGAGCCAGTTGAACATCCTCAGCCAGGGTTTTGGCAAGGATTTCGATCAGGTCACAATGACCGATATGTATCGTTTTCTGGCTGAGCTGGAGAGATCGGACAAGCGGCCATGGACCAAGCAGGGATATAAGGTCACTATCAAGCGTTTCTTCCGCTGGCTTAACGGAGGGAAGGAACCACAGATGACCGAGTGGATCAAGACCCCTATAAAGCAATCTGACCAGATGCTTCCTGAAGAGCTCCTTGTGGAGGAGGAATGCATGAAGATGATCGATGCTGCCTGCCATCCGCGAGACAAGGCTATTGCAGCATCATGGTATGATGCTGGAGCTCGCGTGGGCGAGATAGGGGACGTTAAGATCAAGCATATCGTCTTCGATGATGTTGGGGCATTTGTTATGGTCAAAGGAAAAACGGGTATGAGAAGGATCAGACTGGTCTTCAGTGGGCCCTACATTGCCAAATGGCTTGATATACATCCCTTTAGGAACGATCCTGATGCTCCGCTCTGGGTGAACATCGGCCATCGCAATTTCGGAAAGCAGATGAGCTATGGAGCCATTCGGAAATCGATAAAGGCAACTGCACAGAAAGCAGGCATTAAGAAAAGAGTGTACAATCACCTGTTCCGGCACTCCAGAGCTACGGATTATGCAGGTTTCATGTCACAGGCACAGCTTGAGATGCACATGGGCTGGAAACATGGGACAAGGATGTCCGCAACATACCTGCACCTCCAGGGAGGGCAGGTGGACAATACGATACTTGAACACTATGGACTGAAACAGAAAAACGAAAAGGCATCTGAGCTCGTCCCCAGGAAATGTGCAAGATGCAAGACCATAAATGGTCCGACCTCAGACTTTTGTGCATCATGTGGGATGGTCCTTGATCTTGAAGCGGCTGTGGATGTGGAGAAGAAGCGATCTGATATTGCCATGGCCTTGATGGAACTCGTGGAGAAGGAGCCGGAGATCGCGAAGATATTGAGGGAGAGTGTGTGAGAGGCTGGCCCTCACTATTTATTTTTTGATATATCTGTTTTATATACAAAAGCTGTATTACTAATAGTAATAACGCAATCTAGGTTTCCAGATTTCTTTTTTCATAGTGTTATGGATTTAAGGGTTGATATTGAAAAGAAGCGATCTGATATTGCCATGGCCTTGATGGAACTCGTGGAGAAGGAGCCGGAGATCGCGAAGATATTGAGGGAGAGTGTGTGAGGATAACCCCACTATTTTTTGGATGGTACTGCCAAGTGATCAAAGCGACCATTTATCAGGCACTTTCAAGTACTTTGCTCCAGTCATCAGACAGCCGCTCTGCCTGCTGCAATACTAATTGAATAGCATCTTCCTGTTTATCAGGTGGATACTTATACCGACGAAGGGTTATGCGTACCAGATTGCGCAGTTTTGCACGGACACTATCCCGTTTCTGCCAGTCTACTGTTGTGCTTTTTCTCAGTTTGTCCGCCAGTTCCTGTGCGATCTTCTTTAGAGTCTCATCACCCAGTTCGCGAACAGCACTTTCATTGTCTGCTAGTGCATCGTAGAATGCTATCTCCGATTCGTTGAGTCCAAGTTCCTCACCACGTTTTGCAGCTTCACGGAACTCTTTGGCCATTGCAATAAGTTCCTCTATGACCTCAGCACTTTTCACGGCACGACCATGATATTTATTCAGGGAAGCACTTAAACGTTCACTGAATTTACGTTCCTGTATCACGTTACTGCGTGTCCTGGACCTGATCTGGTCCTTAAGGAGTTTTTGCAACAGCTCCACTGCAAGATTCTTGTGGGGTAAGTTCCTTATTTCATCGAGGAATGCATCGGACAGGATACTCAGGTCTGGTTTATCCAGACCTGCAAGCTTGAAGATGTCTTCCACACCTTCTGCCACAAGGGCATTATCAAGGATCTGTTTGATGATCTGGTCCTTCTTTTCCTCTGCCAGCTTTTTATCACTGCTCGAGGCTTTGGAAATAACGACCTTCACTGCCTGGAAAAATGCGATCTCTTCGCGAAGAAGCATTGCTTCGTCCCTGGTCCCGCATAGTGAATATGCTTTGGAGATGGCAAGCACGACATCAAAATATCGTTTGCGACCATTCTCAAGACCAAGGATATGGTTAGCTGCAGGCAGCAGCAGCTGCACTGCATTGGTCTTGTAGTCCATGTAGTTGAAGCCATGGAACATACCCCTGGCCTTTTCCATTTCTCCCTTCAGTATTGCCAGAGGTTCAGAGTTATCAATAGTAGGAGTGCCTTTGCCCCGGTTCTCTACATAGTTTACCAGAGCAGCACGCAGTTCTGAGGCAATGCCAATGTAGTCCACTACAAGACCACCCTGTTTTTCATGGAACACACGGTTCACGCGTGCTATTGCCTGCATGAGGTTATGAGCACGCATGGGCTTGTCCACGTACATTGTATGCAGACATGGCACATCAAATCCTGTGAGCCACATGTCACGTACGATGACAAGCTGCAGCGGATCTTCAGGATCCTTGAATCGATTCTCCAGCATCTTCTTTGTCTGGGAGCTGTATATGTGAGCCTGAAGATGTGCCTCATCAGAGGCAGAACCTGTCATGATGATCTTTATTGCTCCCCTGGTGGGATCATCACTATGCCACTGGGGTCTTAATTCAGTGATGGCATCGTACATGCGCACACATATCTCGCGGCTCATGCATACGATCATACCCTTGCCTTTTATGGAAGAGTTCCTGTTCTCAAAATGAGTTACCAGGTCATTGGCAACTTCCTGAATGCGCTTCTCGGCTCCGACCAGTTGTTCCAGGGCTGCCCAGCGGGATTTTGATCTTTCGCGTAAGGCAATGTCTTCCTCATCCTCCAGGACTTCCTCCACTTCCTCGTTGAGCCTTTCGATATCAGTCTGGTTTATGTCCAGCTTTGCCAGACGGCTTTCGTAAAAGATGGGCACTGTTGCACCATCCAGCACTGCATCCTGGATATCGTAGATACTGACATATTCGCCAAATACACTGCGGGTGTCCTTATCATCGCTTTCGATAGGTGTACCGGTGAAACCTACGAAGGTTGCTGCTGGCAGGGCCGAACGCATGTGATGAGCATAACCGTATTTGAAAGCTCCTGTGGTTGTGTCCATTATTGCCCGGAAGCCATATTGGCTGCGGTGTGCCTCGTCGGCTATCACTACAACATTATCACGATCGGTGAGTTTTGGAAAATGGGTTTCACCTTTTCCGGGCATGAACTTTTGAATGGTGGTGAAGATTATGCCACCTGAAGGCCGATCCTCGAGCAGTTCACGTAACTCCTCGCGGCTCTCAGCCTGTATGGGAGTTTCCTTGAGCAGCATTTTTGCATTGACAAAGTTCCTGAATAACTGTCCGTCAAGATCGTTACGGTCAGTGACAACGACAAGCGTGGGATTATTCATTTCCGGCTGTTGCATCAGCTTGCCTGCAAAGCATGCCATGGAGATGCTCTTACCTGATCCCTGTGTATGCCAGATTATACCGCCACGCTTTGATCCGCGTATCACTTTCTCGGCATAGTTTGCACGTGGCTCTTTTGCTTCTGAGGTTGGAGTTAGCCCGGCAGCTATGATAGTTGCACGTACTGCTTCCCGCACAGCATGGAACTGATGATATCCTGCGATCTTTTTGATGAGCGTATCCCCATCTGGTTCGAAGAGAATGAAATGGCGCAGGTAGTCCAGCAGCAGCTCAGGTGCAAAGAAGCCTTTTACTACTTTTTCCAGCTCATATTCCAGAAGAGGCTGATCCGCTTCACTGCGGATGGTCCGCCAGGGCATGAACCATTCCTTTGATGCTGTCAGTGAACCTACACGGGCATTGAACCCGTCGGAGATCACCAAGGCCTCGTTGAACACGAAGAGATCCGCTATTTCTGTTTTATAGGTATGCAGCTGCTCCCATGCTTTCCATATATCCGCTTGTTCCACAGCCGGATTCTTCAACTCAATGACAGCAATGGGCAATCCGTTTATGAAAACCACTATGTCGGGTCTGCGGGGTTGCTTCAGACCCTGCACTGTGAACTGGTTCACAACAAGGAACCTGTTCATTTCCCGATGCTCAAAGTCAATGAGCCGTACCCTGTCCCCTCGCATCTGCCCGTCTATTTCATACTCCACAGGCACTCCTTCCAGCAGCATCTCATGGAAAGCGCGGTTGTTCTTAACAAGAGAAAGATGCTGTGGCTTGCTGAGGATGTGCAGGACCTCTTCCAGTATTGGAGCAGGCACACTGGGATTCAGGCGATGCAGTGAACTAAGAAGACGACTTGGCAGGATGACCTGCCGGTAATCCTGCCGTTCCGGGCTTATGCCGTCATGAGCGATATCGGGACCGTACCGGTAGTCCCAGCCGTTGTCCTGGAACCAGGTCAAGCAGAGTTGTTCGAGTTCATTTTCGCTCATGTGGTGGCACCTTCATGCAAATATCCCTGATCGTTGTTCAATTAAGAACTGTTTGTATATTTTAAAGAAATTGATGTTTTCTATATTTAAGCTTGATGTTTTTAAGCGTGTGATGACGGAGGTTGCCTGTTTGGAGACATTCAAAAAAGAGTTACTACCAATTTGGTAGATATTGGTAGATATTGATACTCACTACATCCGTTCAACACCTTTATACTTATACATGAAGCTCCTGCCTCTTTCGAGCTTTTCGACATACCCCAGTTTCGCAAGATGCTGCATGTCATTTCTTGCTGTGTCATAGGCAATGTTGTACTTTCCTTTGATCTCAGCAATGGAGAAGTATCTGTCAGGTTCTTTGAGCAGATTCTTGAGTATGTCAGCCTGCCTGAGGTTCAGATTCTCAGAGGATTCAATGACCTGCATCGTTTCATGTTGTTCCTGCTTTTTGAGGCTAATGTACTCTTCGAGTTCTTGCAGCGCTTTTTCTATTGCAGAGAGGTTGTAGTTTATGAAGTATGTAAGATCGTTATCATCGGTTTCGGTATACAGATAGGAGAGGGCATATTTTGCTTTGGAGTGCAGCAGTATCCTTGATATCGGCATGTACTCAAAGAGCCAGTAACCCCGGCTGAGCATGTACCAGTAG
>JAHFZE010000208.1 GCA_020854785.1 Methanomethylovorans sp. | reverse complement strand
GTTTCGCCTCTGAAGGTTTCCGTTAATAAAGGTGGATCTGTAAAAAAGGTGCAGGGAATAGGTGATGTATTCTATTCCAAACTTGCAGGGAACAATGTTGAAAATAAAATTGAGACTGTTGATGAACTATTAAAACTCAATGAAGAAGAACTGGCAGTCAGGCTTCAATGCAGTCGGAAAAGGGCTCAAAACATCCTTGAAGCGGCTAGAAAACAATTTTTCGACAAAACCATAGAAACAGTGCATATAGATAGCAAAGATACCCCCAGCAATACAAATTTTCAGGGAATAGTGCCTGATCTTTTATATTACAACGATACTCCTATTCCGATAGGGAGTCCGGAGAAGACACTGTATCCTTTTGGAACAAAACCACAGATTTACGATACTTTTTACATAGCGTCTGAAGATGCTTTTTCAAAAAAAGGATATAAGGTCAGTCTGAATTTTAGTTTGGATCATGGTAATCCAAGTTCAACTGATAGATCGGATATCCCCATACTTTCATGGGAGTACTGGGATGGAGAAAGCTGGAGCATTCTCGGGATCGATGAAAGTGACAAGAAAAATCTAAGTGATAATACTGAATGTGCCAAAAGAAGTAATTCCGGAAGAGGCAATCGATCTGATTTCAGTTCCACGGTTTTAACTATTTCTGATATGCCTGATGTAAAGCCAGTTAGGGTTAATGGAAAAGAAAACCACTGGATCCGTATCCGGCTGGTGGGAGGAAACTACGGAAAAGAATACGAGATCAATGATAATGCTGTCATTCCCGGTTCTTTCTGTCCCCCCAGGATAAAAGATTTCAAAATCCTTTATGATGGAGCTGGAAAAGAAACCCAGCCTGAATACATTTTTGCTACGAACAACATCGGATCAAAAAATTGCCTCGATGAACTAAGAACAAATGGCAGATCAAGGCCTTTCGTAGCTCTCCCTGATACATACCCTGCTGTTTATTTTGGATTTGACCGAGAGCTTAAAAAAGGGCCTTTCAGCCTTTTTGTAAATATTGATGAAAGCATTGAATATCCTGGATCATTCATGCCAAAAGTAAGGTGGCAGTATCTAAGTGATGAAGACCCTGAAAACTGGAAAGAACTGGAAGTACTGGATGAAACTTCAGGGTTTACGAAAATGGGAATGGTACAGTTCACTGTTCCGGAAAAAATGAAAGCTTCTCAGTTTTTCGGCTCAGGGGATCTGTACTGGATACGGGCAGTAATAACGGGGGATTTCTTCAATAAAGACCCTTTGATTACCGGCACACAAGAGTTCTCATCTGTACTTCTCTCATCTCTTTTACCCTATTTAGAAAAGATGAGACCTTTGTTCCATAGAAACATAATGAGAAAGCGCCGGAATTTGTCCGGAACAGAGCCTCTGAAAGTTATGGACTTTCCTGTTGTCCCGGATCCGAAAATGGTATCAAATGCCCTTAAAGTAGATGAGCAAAGTTTGATCAAGGGATCTGATGTTTCAACTAAATCCCAGACTTCACATCTTCCGGAGATCAAGGAGTGTGAAAAGGATTTCGAGCTTTTTAATATTGACCTTATACCTGAGGATCTCAAAAAGCTTCCTCCGAAGGTCTTTGGTTTTTACCTTAATTCTGTCTGGGCAGTGCAATCCAGAACGATCAGAGATGAAATACTTGGCTCAGGTAACGGAGAAGCAGATCAAAAGTTCAGGCTTAT
The DNA here is from genome assembly GCA_020854785.1 of Methanomethylovorans sp. Lineage (GTDB taxonomy): Archaea > Halobacteriota > Methanosarcinia > Methanosarcinales > Methanosarcinaceae > Methanomethylovorans. Next base: position 17,922 of record JAHFZE010000208.1, on the reverse strand, counting down.
TAACACTCCTGTAATAGATGAAACTATATGGGTGAATGAGAACTCTGCCCTTTCAGAAAATGAAAAGCAGATACTGCTGGAAGATCCAGGCAACGTGATCTTAAGAAAGGATGATAAAGGAAATATCCTGGAATTCTGGGTCAGGTGGACAGCAGTGCCTGCCCTCTTTGACTCAGCAAGCAAAGACAGGCATTACATAATTGACAGAACTTCAGGCGAGATATCTTTCGGAGATGGAAAACATGGGATGGTTCCTCCCATGGGTGCTAACAATATCAGAGCTACGTACAGCATAGGCGGGGGAAGATCAGGAAATATGGATGCTTCAGCGATCTCAAAGCTTCAGAGTTCCATAGCTTTTGCAGATAAGGTCTTCAATCCTGTCAGCTCTGAGGGTGGCAGTGAAACAGAAGATATCGAGAGTCTGCTTAATAGGGCACCTGTTATCCTTAAACACAGGAACAGAGCAATGGCAGAAGAGGATTATGAATGGATTGCAAAGGAAGCTTCCAGGAATGTGTCCAGGGTCAAGGTACTTCCTAATTTTAATTTCGAGGGGAAATTCAGCACTGGGTGCGTAACAGTGATCATAGTCCCCGAAAGCTCGGACCCGCAACCTGTGCCCTCCACCGAATTAAAACGTCAGGTCACAGAATACTTGACCGCAAGGTGTCCTGCTGTAGTGAACCTCAAAGTAATGCCACCTTTGTATGTACAGATAGATGTTAGCGCAGAGCTAGTTACCGGTGTTATTGATGCGATGCCGACAGTAGAAATGGAAGCCAAAAGAAGGATCTCCGAGTTCTTGCATCCCCTTACCGGTTCAGCTGAGGGAAAAGGCTGGGGTTTCGGCTTTGCTCCATGCATATCTGACATCTACTCGATACTCGAAAAAATAGAAGATGTGGACCATGTAAATAACATAACAATAGGTCTTCACAACAGTTCAAAGGTCATGAAGGTCGATGATGCATCCGCCATGGTGACGCTGCCTGAATATGCTCTTCCATGCAATGGTGACCATGAGATCACCGTAAAATGGGAAAATAGCAAAAAGGAGGTGGATTAATTTGTCGCTGCCTAAGCCTGATCTTGATGACAGAACATTCGAGCAGCTGGTAGCTGAAGCCAGAACGCTTATTCCAAGATATTCCCCGGCATGGACAGATCACAACGAAAGCGATCCAGGTATAACTCTTATCGAGCTTTTTGCTTGGCTCTCTGAGATAGCTTTATATCGGATCGATCGTGTGACAGATGAGCATCGCCTTAAATATCTCAAGCTGCTGGGAATCAGGCCACAGCCAGCAAAACCGGCAAAGGTGGGTCTTACATTCATTTCCACTGAAAAGCAAGTATTGGAAAAAGGCACGCATGTATCAACAGAGATCGCCGGAAAGAATGTTAATTTCCAGTTAGATGATGATATTAATATAGTGCCTGCAAGACTTGAGAAAATAGTGGTCGATGAGTTCACATCGGGTATTTTTGACAGGAGCAGCTCGAATGAGAACGGAGATCTTTTCTTTGCTCCCTTCGGGGAATATGTCCAGAAGGGCTGTACCCTATATCTCGGGTTTAAAACAGAGAACGGTAACGTTCCTGATGTACTGGAATTCATGTGCTATCTCTATGAAAAAGATCTCATAGCACCTGGAAAACATGGAGAGGAACAGGATTATGAGTTCAAGAACGCAAGCTTGAGATGGGAGATCTGGTCAGAATCCAATGGAATAAAGGTCTGGAAACCCGTAATGGATATTCTGACCGATGGAACGAATGACCTTAAAAAGAGCGGAAGAATTGTTTTTGAAGGAATTGAAGGATGGACAGCTTCATCAACGGTCCTGGGTCAGAAATATAATTCTGATTATTTCTGGCTGCGCTGCCGGGTGGAAGCCTCATGTTACGAATATCCTCCCCGCATAGAAAGCCTGAGGCTAAATACGGTTTCTGCAACTCATGGTTTCACAGTTAAGGATGATAATGAGGAGCGGATCTGTACAGGGTTGCCAGATCAGTTCTTTAAGCTAAAGGAAATTCCCATACTTTCCAGGACATTGAAATTGTCAATTGCAGAAGAAGAATGGAAAGAAGTTGAAGATCTGGACGGTTCCGGTCCATCAGATAAGCATTTTGTCCTTGACAATGAAAAGGGTGTAATAAAATTCGGAGATGGAGAGAGAGGATTTGTCCCATCTGCCGGCTCTACAATTAAAATTATGGAATATGTGAGCGGAGGCGGCGTAGAAGGGAATCTGAAAGCTGGATGTGCCTGGACTACAGATGACTTTAGCGGCCAGATAACAAATCACAGACCTTCAAGCGGTGGAATGGATGTACAGACCATTGAAGAGGCGATAGAGGATCTTCTTAAAGATATGAGGACTCCCTATACAACTGTCACAGCAAAGGATTTTGAAGACATAGCTATAAACACACCCGGCCTGAGGGTGGCAAGAGCAAAAGTGATCCCAAATTATGATCCTGCTGAGCCCAAACCAAAATACGCTGATTATAGCAAGGGGTCTGTGACAGTTGTGATAATTCCTTATACGCCCCTTGAAATATTGAAAATCCCCCCACAACCTTCCGATGGATTCAAAAATGCAGTATGCCGTCATCTGGACAAGCACCGCCTTCTTGGAACTGAGATCCATGTGATCCCGCCTGATTATGTAAAGGTGAGTGTGAGTGCCACAGTTTTTCCGATGGATGCTTTCCGTGACGACAGCCTGATCCGGGACAACGTGATCAAAAAGATCAATGGCTTCCTCCACCCGATAAAAGGAGGGGAGGATGGGAAAGGCTGGCCTATCGGCAGGGATGTTTATGTTTCAGAGCTATATGATCAGATAGAGCAGGTGGAGGGTGTGAGCTGCGTTGTAAAGCTCGCCGTTTTCGGGGATAAAGGGGTATCTACTGATAGCGATGGGAACCTTTTGCTTAATTCAAAGCATGCATGTGTATATTCCGGCAGCCACACAGTAAAGGTCAGCAGAGAAACAGGTCTGTGCCGTAAAAGGGGGTGATCGTATTCAGAAAGTCAATTACAAACTGATCAACACAAAAGAGCTCCTCGACAGCTTCAAAGCTGATGCAGAGAACGTGGATCCGGAAAGTGGCGATATACGCTTAAACAGCGAGCATGTGTACAAATTCGGGAATATACTTCTTGATGATAATAATTTGAGCATGATCGATATCGTGATAGATGAATGTGATATCTTTTACCTTGTAGATGAAAAACGAAATCTTATCCTCACATACGATCTGCATAACGATGCTCTGAAGGTAATTGGCTGCTATCCGGGGATACTTCCATTGAAACTGAACACACTTTCAGCGATCGGAGTAGACAGGGATACGCTATACATTGCTGATCTCATTTCGATAAATGGTGCAGATAATGCCCGTCTGATAGCGCTTGCAAAGAGGGACTTCCAGATACGGTGGATAATTTGCAAAGGTTCCGATGGAAAGCCTTTGAACAAGATCCTTGATATCGAATGTGATAACAAAGGGGATATATATATCCTTGAAAATGAAACGGGAAGAATTCTGTCTATAAGTAAGGAAAGCGTTGATTATCCTGCACCCCATCTATTTTACTCTACGGATCCGGAAGTTCCAAAACCAAAGGAACTTGCTGTAGATACGGAGAGCAATTTATACGTCCTTTATGAAAAAAAGTTGCAGATCTTTTATGCGAAAGCAGGAGAAAAAGAAATACCTATCCAGCCTGCCAGTCTTTCACCTTCCGGACTTGTGGTCGATGCCTGGAAACAGGTATTCATAGGTGGATCAGAGACCGGGTCTGAAAAAGAGATCTCTTTAAAGACGATCCATAAATTGTCAGGCGAGATCTTTACTCCACTTTGGTCATACAGAGGAGCAAGTAGCAAACTGATCAGTGATTCGCAGGGCAATCTTTACGTTCTCGATGATAAAGGAAACAAACTGACATCCCTGATCCGCCAAAAAGTACATCTTCCGGACAAAGAAGGTGCTTTCAGAGGATATTATATCTCAAAGCCCATAGACAGCCAGAACCCTGATACCAGGTGGCACAGGTTGGTGCTTGAAGGAGAGTTTGAAAAAGGCACACAGGTAGAGTTCCTGTATTATGTTTCTAACGATCAAGTAGTGGATATCAAAACGATCGATCCAGATCAGTGGCGCACGTGTGTCTCTGAAACTTCATCAGTTCAGGGTGAAAATAAGAGGGATGCCCTTTTTCTGGAAGACGTTGAGGGGCGCTATCTCTGGTTCAGGATAGTTCTCTCTGGCACTGAAACACGTTCTCCGGTGGTCAGAAAGATCACTGTGTTCTTCCCGAGGGTTTCATACCTTGATCATCTGCCAGCCATCTATCGGGAAGACCCTCTGAGCAAAGGACTGCTTGAGCGTTTTCTTGCAATATTTGAAAGTATGTTCTTTGATATCGATCATACGATAGAACACATAGGTCACTACTTCGATGCCTATGGGGCTCCGCCTGAATTTCTGTCATGGCTTGGTTCTTGGCTTGCTCTTGCTGTAGAGGAGGATTGGCCTGAAGATAAGAAGAGACTTTTTATCTGCAAGGCAGTTTCCTTGTATAAAAAGAGGGGTACCAGGGAAGGGCTGGAAAAAAGCATTGAACTTCTCACAGGTAAAAAGCCCTTCATTGTAGAGGTCTTTAAGGGTAAGGACTCCTGTAAATATGTTACTGCTAAATACTGTAATGAACAGAACTTGCAGGAGAATATGATATATTTCCCTCCTGGAGAGGCTGTTGTCAAAGTATGCCTCGATGAAAAAACCCTAAAGAGATCCGATAAAGATGGAGCCTTAGAAGAAGCTTATCAGGAGATACCTTTGATCGATTTCCTTTACGGGACCGAAAGATTTGGCTTCTGTGTGATTTTTAACGACTCTTATATGGATCCAACCACGATCAGTCGTGTAAGGAGGATCATTGAAGACCAGAAGCCAGCACACACCTGCTATGGACTGAAGGTGCTCCAGCCCTGGTTCTATCTGGATATACACACGTACCTGGGGATCAATACCAAGCTTACTAAACCAGAATTTGTCCTGGGAGTTACATCCGTTATTGGCAGGGATACTGTCCTGGATGATGAAGAGCAAGCGGGGCAGGTGGAAAGGCATGCACGTGTGGGAATTGACAGCACAATATCCTGGTAATCTTGTAATGTATCAATGCGTAATATAAAGGAGTGTAGGAGTATGTCTGATAATACCAAAGAGAATGAAGTTTGCCAACTTCACAAGTTCGAGAAAAATAAGTACTTTTACGGCAAGCTGATGACAGTAAGTGACTTTGAAACGGAACAAAGCTATTTTGACGGAAAGCGTCAGCTAATCAACAGGATGCTGCATGGGTCGGGGATTGTCTGCGGGTTTGAAACGATCGAAATAAAAAAGGCAGCAGATGGATATCTGAATATACTTTTCATAGACGGTGGAGTTGCTCTGGATTGCTGTGGTCGCGAAATTGTCGTGCCACCCAACATGGAAGAAAAGATATTGAATAGTAGTGGAAGCAGTGTTTCAGATCTGACAGACACTCCTTACCTCTATTTGAAATACAAGACCTGTTACGCTGATTATGTAGCTTCGGCCTCAAATCCCTCGAGCTGTGCGGAAAAATGCTGTCCGGGAAAAATAGTTGAAGGCTTTGAGGTTATAGCTTCAGACAAAGCTCCTGAATTAAAGGAACTTGAGTGCCGTTCGGAATTTTCTCCAGTCAAAGATGTGACTTTATGGCTTGAAGATCTGGAGAAAGATCATAGACTTTGTCCTTCGTGTGCAGATAAAGAGCGGGTTTTTCTTGCGGCTGTGAACAGTGATCTTTCGGTTAATTTTTCAGATACTGCCAAAAACAGGATCTTTTTCACCCAGAAAGAACTGTATCAGCTATTTAAATGTCATATCCTTGATATCAATAATCCTCATGCTGTCACTGCTGCCCAGACAGGAGCATTGGTCAGCATTGATGGGGTGAACAATCCGGGTGGAAATGTGGATCTTGTTGCGGGTGCAAATATTTTAATAACTCCCAACCCTGCAGCTCATACGATTGCAATTGCTTCCACGGGGGGAGGAGGAGAACCTGCAACAACTGTGGAAAGCGTAGGCACCAGCCTTATTGTGGGCACTTCGGACAGATACGCCCGTGAAGACCACGTACATGATCTTGGAAGGGGAGTTGTAGATGTGGGAAACCTCTCTGAAAAACTGCAGAGGCAGCTCGAATTGCTCTTAATGTACCTGAGAGAGAGGGCTTTAAAATGCACGGTTAGCAATTTTAAGGCGATCGGCAGACAATTTGACAATGATATAGCCTTTAAAATTGCACAGAACACCAAAGATGCAGTGAACGATAAAGTCTATCAAAAAGAAGAAAACTTCATGGAATTCATGAAAGAGCTTCTGGAATTGATGATGGCTTTTGCAGACAACATTCAGGGAAGGAGTACAGAGAAAAGCTTCAAGAATTTCCTTAATGCACTGGAAGAGCTCAAAGAAGCACTTGGCCCGAGAGATAGCCTTCGGGTAGCTATCCAGCAGGACGAGGTCTGCTTCTATGTATCGGAGCTGGAAATACAGGGATGAGTTCCAGAAGGAAGCAAAAATTATGTACTATGTATAATATTTTTATTTATTATTTTCCTTTTTTGATGGGGATCATTTATTAGCTGAAAATTTAGGACATAGATCAGAATAAAAGAGGAATGGATTTATGGCTGAAAAAGCCGCAGTTTATGCCAAAGCACCAGAACAAAAGCAGAAAAATTCAGGTATCTGCAAACAAGAGAGCCATGCAAATAATTCCGGCTTTCCTGCTGACAGGATACTGCACCTGCAGCGCACAGCAGGTAATCAGGCAGTCCAGAGACTTATCAGATCTGGAGCCCTGCAGGCTAAGCTCAGGATAGGTCAGCCTCACGATATCTACGAGCAGGAGGCTGACAGGGTGGCAGAGCAGGTCATGAGGATGCCGGAGCCGCAGGTGCAACGCAAGTGTGCTAAGTGCAAGAAGAAGCTTGAACTTTTGCAGCCTAAAGCTATGGGCTCTATTACCAATACTGTGCCTCCAATCGTTCACGAAGTGCTGAGTACACCTGGCCAGCCGTTGGATCCGGTTACCCGCGCTTTTATGGAGCCACGCTTTGGGCATGATTTCAGTAATGTACGGGTGTATAGTAAGGGGCAGGCAGCGACATCAGCAGAAGCAGTGAACGCTCATGCATATACTGTCGGGCAAAGCATTGTTTTTGCTAATGGCAAGTACGAGCCAGGAACGGATGCCGGCAAACAACTGATCGCGCACGAACTGGCACATGTTGTTCAGCAGACAGGGCATCCGGACAAAGGCAATAGCTTGGTAGGGAACTTTATCATGCACTCAGCAAATCCATCTATCCAGAGAAAGTGGCGGCTTGATTCAATTACGCCAAAAAGCGCCATTATAATACAATATACTTCCGGAAATGCTTCACAAAAGAGCCTTGTTTTTGGGAATGGAGTGTACGGTGAAGTTTATACATGGCAGGAGCAGGGCTTTATCCATCAGCAAGAGGGAGGTAGAGCTCATATATCTCGCTGGGTTACATGGTACTATATTTTCAGAAACGATGGTGCAGATAATGACTTCCTATGGCTGGGGCCAACGGGCCAGTTTGGGGGTATCGCCAAAGCTGAGGATCTGGACTATGCAAGAGGAGCTGCCATAGTCTGGAGCAGGATTACTGAGAGGTCTGCAGATAATCCAACGCCTCCGAGCCAGCCATTATTCCAGACAGGCGGAGGAGGTATATCAGCAGCTACGGTCGGCGATCTTGGATTGATTGAAGCTGAAATACCAATTGGCGAAAGCGGCTCTGTCAAGCTCACACTACCCCTGACCAAGGTTGATGAAGGAGATTTTGCACCGTTCAGTGATTCTGAACATGTGACACATAGCGTACCAGCTACTATGGATGAAGTGGATGTGATGATGGGTGCACGCATAGAGGCTGATGCTGATATAGAAACTGCCTTTTTTGGTATAAGTCCTCTTATTTCTCAAAATGTGAATTACTCAAAGTCCATTGCTAATTTCTGGCTGGACTGGGAAAGCCGTCCTGCACCCGGGAGCGGCTCGCAAAGATCTCCAGCGACTGAAGCCTCTCCGGGGATTGCCGGTGCCACCTATGCCTGTGCGATCTGCAAGTGTTCAGGTGATAAGGAGTGCGGCGGTGGAAGAATACATACTATCTGGATGGGTAAAACCGAGTGCAATCGCGAGAATAAAGCAAAAGCCCAGCAGTTATGCAATCATGACAGGACCTTCCTCAGTATATGCGATCTGAGCCAGAAGAGGCCTGACGGGAAAAAGTGTTCGGTACATCATCATGACTTTGCATGCAGTGACCGTGAAACCGAAGAAAGATGTGCTAAGCGCAGGCAGTGATCTGCATCTTAACTTAATACAGGTCCAATTGCCTGTCATCCAAGAGCGAAACCTTGCCTCTTATCCTTTTTGTTTCATCCGTATCTATCTCCCCTGTGATGAAACACTCATCCCCCTCAGCTTCTGTTTTCATGTTTCCCCATGCATTGATTATCATGGACTTACCAAAGTATGATGCAAAGGGAGCAGTACCTACCCTGTTGCAGGCAATATGCGGTATCTGGTTCTCTATTGCCCTGGAAGCTGCAAGTGCTTTCCACTGGCCGGCTTTGGGTTCTGCAAATCCGCCAACCGTGACCAGAATATCTGCGCCTGCAAGTGCCAGTTTTCTTGATATCTCCGGAAACCTCAGATCAAAGCAGATCTGGAGTCCGATAGTTATATCGTTCCTTTCAAGTCTGATCGGGGCGATATTCTCTCCCCTTGAAAAATGTTTTTTTTCCAGTCCATACAGATGGGTTTTCCTGTAAATTCCGGCCAGATCTCCGGATTCGATACAAAAGCCCAGATTATGGAATCTGGTCAGATCGGGTTTTTCCATCTTTTTTTCAATGATCGAGCCTATAAGGATACAATCGTGCACTTTTGAGAATTGTAATAGCCTCTGTATTGTGGGATAGTCCTCAACTCTTCGGGAAGCAGAGGTCTCAGCAATCGACTCAAGACCTTTATAGCAAAAACCCGTTGAGAAGACTTCAGGAAATACAATGATCCTGGAACCCGAACCTATTGCTTTATCAGCCAATAAGAGGGCTTTTTCAATGTTCTGTTCTTTTGAACACTGGATGATATCCATCTGAATACATGAAACCTTGATACTCGTTATTTTATCATGCTCCTCTTACTTTAGTTGGGATCACTAAGTAAAAGTAATGAAGAACGATATATGTACCTTTTTACTGAAAAAGAGGGAATGTTATGCTTCCTTAAGCTGTGCCATTAAAAGTTCGTATTGTTCCTCGAATTGTGGCATCAGAACAGATATCTCCGCTGCCTGCTGGTCCTTACACGCCTGCTCCATATCTGCAGCCACAGTGCTCAAAGCTATGGCCCCTATATTGGCAGAAGAACCTTTGATGTAATGTGCGTACCATTTGATCTTATCCATATCCCCTTTCTCTATGTTCTCCTTAAGAGCAACGACCTGTTTTGGAATATCCTGAAGGAACAGAGATATTAACTTCCCGACCAGTGCCTCATCGTTCATTGCTCTTTCTACCAGAGCCTGCCTGTTAAATACCAGAGTGCTCACTTGTGGATCCTCCGAGCTTTCCATATCTGAAGATGTGGTCTTCAGGTCAGTTTCCTTATATGAAAGAACCTGCCATCTCCCAAGCAATTCCACTAGCGACTGGAAAGATATAGGTTTTGAGATATAATCATTCATCCCTGCTTCCAGACACCTCTCCCTGTCTCCTTTCATAGCATGCGCAGTCATTGCAATTATAGGTACCTCGTTATTCCTGACCGCGGACCGAGGATCACGGATGCGCCTGGTAGCTTCAAACCCATCCATTTCAGGCATCTGCACGTCCATGAGCACCAGATCATATTGCAACATTTCCAGTGCTTTTATTGCTTCCTTGCCATTGGCAACAGTGTCCACACGATAACCCATTTTCTGCAGCATGGTCTGAGCGACCTTCTGGTTGATCACATTATCCTCGGCCAGCAATATTCTCAGATGGGATAGGTCAAGGGAAAGAATTGAGGGCGCATTATCCTGGGTTTCAGTTTTCTGTTCTTTTTTGTTCATGTTAAGAAGATCAGATATCTTATAAATCAGATCCAGATGCTTTACCGGCTTGGCCAGACAAACTGTACGGTCCTGGTATTCAGTATATGGAGGATACTTGTGTTTTCCCAAAGAAGTTAACATTACCAGAACAGTGTCTTTCAGCCTATTTTCTGATCTTATAAGCCTGGCCACCGCTCCTCCATCCATGCCATGCATATGCATATCCAGAACAACCACATTGAATGGGTCACCTTGTTCATATGCAAAGTACATGGACTGCAGGGCTGTGGGACCATCAGCTGCTTCTTCTGTCTTTGCACCCCAAGAAGATAATTGTTGGTTAAGTATCTCCCGGGCAGTAGAATTATCATCGACCACCAGAATATGTGCACCTTTTATGTTTCTGGAATGGACATTCTTATAGTTACCATGCTGTTTTCTAAAGGTGACAGTGAACCAGAACTCAGAACCTTTACCTTCCTTGCTCCTCACACCTATCTCTCCACCCATGATATCCACAAGCTGTCTGGAAATAGCAAGTCCAAGACCTGTACCTCCATAGTTGCGTGTGGTCGATGCATCCACCTGATAGAATTTATTGAAGAGCTGAGGGATCTTGTCTTCAGGAATTCCAATACCTGTATCCCTCACAGAGAAATGTAGCAGAACCTCAGTGTCGTTCTCAGCCTGTGCAGTAACATATACCACTACCTCTCCTTTTTGCGTGAACTTGACCGCATTGCCTGCCAGATTGGTCAATACCTGCTGCAGGCGTCCCGGATCACCACGAAGAGCAGTGTACACATCCGGTGCTGCTGCACAAATGAACTCCAGTTCTTTTTCATATGCACCAATAGCGAAGCCAGCAACCAGATCATCCAGTATGCTGTACAGATCGAAGTCCACATTTTCCAGTTCCAGCTTACCGGCCTCTATTTTGGAATAATCCAGAATATCATTGATGATCCCAAGCAATGACTCACCACTGAGCATCACCATCTTTGCATAATGCCGTTGTTCTGCAGTTAGTTCAGTGTCCAGAAGCAGGCCGATCATACCTATCACACCGTTCATGGGAGTGCGGATCTCATGGGACATATTTGCCAGGAACTCGCTTTTTGCCCTGGTGGCCTCCTCTGCCCTGCTCAAAGCAATATCCAGTTCCCTGTTTTTCCTTTCGACCTCATCGGCGTATGCGAGCACTTTTTCCTCCGATCTTTTACGTTCGGTGATATCCACTAGAATAAGGGTCAGACCGATGACATATCCGCTGGTATCCCTAAGAGGACTGTACCTGTTTGCATACCAGAGCCTATCGAATAAAGAATCACCATATTCTTCTATTAGCGTGAAAGCTTCCCCGGCAAGTGCTCGGTCAAAGTTCACTTTTGCTTTTTCCCTGTCAGCGGGATCCTTGATACAACTGAGCATACTGACACCAACCTCGATCCTGCAACCCCATATATGCTCCATTGTCAGCTGGTGGTTCTTATTGAAGGCAAGGTACCGGTACTCTCTGTCAAGGGCGAATATGACAACGTCCTTGGGGCTTTCAAGCACCCCCTGCATGAGGTTATATGCCTGACGATATCTCTCTTCACTTTGCTGCAAAGCTTCCTCTGTCTTCCTTTGCTCTGCAGCGCTCCATACGGAATCCATGAGCAACGTGAGCTGAAGCACGTCATTCTCATTATAATCCGATCCCTTGTTGCCCATACCGACAACGGCAACTACCCTGCCATTTTTGAACACAGGTACCGTCATGAAATTAAGAAGTTCAACATGGCCTTTAGGGTATCCCTTTTTTAGAGGATCGGCAGCCTGAAAGTCATTTACGATAATTGGCCTGCGCTGCCTCACTGCCTCGCCCCAGAGGCCTGTATGCTTCAGTTCGTACCTGGTCTGAGGATTGACAACAGTACACTCTTCCATCACATGCTTTGACCACGTGTTTAGAGTGAATTCCATTGTGTCCTCATTATAGAAATATATGTATCCGATCTGACTCTGCGTTAGTTTGATAGCCTCATTAAGTGCAAAGTCAAGGAAATCCTGGATAGAATCAGGTCTGTATTGCAGAATAGATACCATACTCCTTAATCTCTCCTCCCGCAGATGTAGCTCTTCTTCTGCTTCTTTTCTGTCGGTGATGTCAAGGATGGTTCCCTGATAATGAGTTATCACACCATCATCATTTCTTATTATTACCGTACGGTCATCTATCCATCTGATCTTACCCTCACCGGTGAGGATACGGTATTCCTGATTGAAATCGGTTACTCCATTCCCGGAATATGTGCGAACCTCTGTAGACACTCTCTCCAGGTCATCCGGATGGATGATATTTTCAAAAATTACTTTGCCAGACAAAAAATCAATTGCTGAATAGCCAAACTGAGAAACGTTCTCTGAAACATATTCAACAGGCCATCCTTGCTGTGCCTTCCACAAAAAGACAACTACAGGACTATAGGTTACAATTTCCTCTAAGAAGTTATGGTAATTGTAATAGTGCTGATGATCTGTGGAATTTTCTGCCTTGAGATCCATTCCTTATGCTCCTTTGCAGAATATGAGCAAATACTTTCAGAATTAGCACGAATATATAACTCATCTATTATAAAAATATGTATTGGAACCTGAAAAGGGGAGAGGGGGGTGGACATAAGGAAGCTGCGTGGTCTTTATCCGAGTAGTAGTTCACCATGCATTATATTTCTATATAATATATGTTTTCAAGAAATATAGTTGGTGTTGGGTCGTGTTGGATCAGATCCAACACAAAAACCGCAATATTAAAATTTTTAGTGTTTGATCCAATCAACCAGCAGATATTGATCAGATGTTGTCGCTATGCCCGGTAACCAATTTGGATACCAAGCATTTATCAATAGATGCATAGAGTTAGTGGTCATTCCATCTGTCCACGTTTGCATCAACTTTCCATCAATATAGAAACTCACATTGCCAGGATAGAAATCAAATCTATATTCGTGGAAATCAGCCGTTGGATCAAAACCAAGGTCCTTGGTGACAGTATGTTGCAGTTTTCCATTTGCATAAGTACTTAACCACACCTCACCTTTGGGATCATTGTATATCTCGATATCAATTTCATTATAGAAATCTGGAACCAAGTATAAGAAGAAACCTGTGATCGAGGAAGGTGCGTTCGGAAGCTTCATCTTTGCGATGTATGTACCATATTTGTAGAGATCTTTGGAAGAAATCTCTCCGCCATTGAGAGTATTGGCAGGAAATTTAATTCTTAGATCCCCATTGTTTACATCAATATTAGCTGGTTCGAAATGTGTTCTCCCTAACATGAAAGATGACTTGGACCATTGGTTTGTGTCAAAAGAAGCAAAATCATCAAAAAAATTGTAAACCTGAAAAGAATTTTCTTTTTCAGCATTTGCTAACTTAATAGCGGTTGCATCCCCGGGTTTGGTTTTCCACACGGTCATTACTACTTTGTAACTACCTGTAGTTAATAGTGGATCTGATGGCACTTGCCAGGTTTTGCTCTGTGTGTCTGATACCTCCCCTGGAGCTAACGTGACAGAATGAGGCAATATATCATACCAACTTCCGGCACTGTCCTGAACACTGCACCCTATCCAGAAAGTCCAATTAGCTGATCCAGTGTTCTTGAGATATAGAGAAGATATCACTGCATCTCCTGGGTAATATGTCCCAGATGCTGGACTGAAGGACGTGATTTCTGCGTTCACTGGATGTTCAGACATCAAATGGAAAAAAAAAGCAAAAATGAATAAAAAACACAAAATAGCGATCACTACTAATAAATCACTCTTTTTCTGCATGTGTTTCCAGTTCCTTGTTTTTTACAACAATGTTCATATCTGCACTACAATGCTAATCTCTAATATAAATGATCGACAGAATTGTTTATTGGAATTATCCTTACATTGCTTTCAATTTATTTGTTGATCACGTAGATCCGAGCGTGTTCTTACCCAATCTGTCTATTTTGTTCCATTTGGTCTTTTTACCTGATATGTAATCTATGAACGATTTTATGATGATCATACAGAGAATTTGTTTATATATTAAGATCTGGAATGGCCAATATAATAATAATTTTTTATCCTCGCGATCTATAAGAACACTATATAACATCAATACGTTTTGTAGAAACAGGATCGTAAATATTAAAGGTAATAAGTTATATGAATTGCCGTAAAAAATGATACTTATTACCAGGCAAAATAATACTAATGTGACAGCAACACTGCCAAACATCGTATACATCATATAAGGCAGACCTACTACCCCTAATTCTTTACCAGAGTTATAATTAAATAAAATATTCTTATACTTATTCATAACTTCAAATGTGCCATAAAACCACCTGTACCTTTGTTTCCAAAAGTCTTTGTAGCTTTCAGGTGCCTCTGTGTAAGCAATCGCCTCTCCCACATACTCGATCTTATATCCCCTTTTACTGATCGCCATAGTTAGATCCATGTCTTCCACGATCGTATCTACTGAATAGCCCCCAACTTCCAGGATTATTTCCTTTTTTACTGCACCAATAGCACCAGGTATTACTGGCACACAGTTTAAATGTGTGAACATTCTTCTGTGCAAGTTCAATCCTACAATATATTCAAGCGCCTGATTTTTCAATAGAAGCTTTTTTCTATTCACTACTTTTACATTACCAGCAACAGCAGCAACCGCAGGATCCGAAAAAGGTTCCACTAATTTTGATAATGTATCATTTAAAAATATTGAATCGGCATCTACACAAACTACAATATTACCACTACAATGCTTAATTCCATAATTTAAAGCACTAGCTTTTCCACCATTTGGTTTTGATAATACTGATATCTTTTCGTAATGGAGCAATGATCGTGCAACATTGAGAGTGCTATCTGTACTTCCGTCATCAACGATTATAATTTCGTATTTATCGTATGTTTGGTCTACCAAACTCTTGACACAGTTCTCTAAAGTGAGCTGTTCGTTATAACAGGGTACAATGATCGAAACAAAATCATTACCTGAATGTTCTTTTTTATGATATGGATTCGCGTAGTGGCGCACAGAGCAAATGAAATACATGACAGTCTCAAATGTAAATATATAGACAAGAATAATTAGAACTAGACCTGTGATAGTTTCCATAGTTATAAACTCCTCCTTAATTTGATATATCCAAAAATATTGAGGAATATCAGCAACATCCCTGTCATGAAAATAAACACAAACACCTGACCCACTGTATCATGAAAAAGAACCATCAAAGGTATATTTGTGTGAACTCCTAACATTATACCTACGACTACTCTTGCAATGTTCGAGAGGTATATAACTGGCAATACCAGAAGAGATATTAATCTATGTTTTAAACTGATCCCTGGCATTACGAACATTATCAATGTATAAACTGAAATGAACATGAAACCTGTACATCCAAAGGTTATAAGAATGGGAACTATTTGATCATCCATCTTCAGGAATAATATGTTTCCTGCAGTGGCTGGGATTATCCCCACAAAGTAACTTAAAACAGCTGCCACCAACTGCGTAGTTAATTCGGACAGAAATTCATTTTCAGTATAACTAAGGATGACGAAACTTAAGAAAATTAAGAGGATCACCGTTTTTCTGTAAATGTTCATGGTAAACTACCTACGTAATTCTCTTTGAAATGCAATACATCATTCCTAAGAATATCACTATTAAAAGAGGGTTTACAGGCATTGAGATCATGTCGTTGCTGAAAGCACCGTAATCAGATCTGGGGACTGCATGCATTTGGCTATTAGTCATATGATCTGCTATTTCCTCAGAGGTATGCCAAGATTGTGCTACATACCAATAAGTCCCATTGCTGCCGCTTGCTACTGGAAGACCGTAATACTCTGACAGTTTTAGGTCTATTTGAGTACCTTTTGGAAGATCTATGGTTAAATCAATAGTTTGAGCTGATCCATTTATACCACATAAAGCAACCGGATTCATACAAACAAATACTACCAAAGATGCTATGGAAACGAGACTTAACTTTGTGTCCATATATAGCCTCTACCTCCGTTGAAAATAATTCTTTTGAAGCTTAGTATCAAATTTGATGACCACTTATAGAAGAACTATCTAGAAGCAGTACAAAAGTGTTGGACGCAAATGATCTAGTCGAGACTATTTGGCCAAGCCTATGCGATCGTGTATATAGAGTGTGTAATACCGTTTTTCCTCTCATAATTAATCCCTCACTATACTAGTATTTAAATAAATCTATACTAGGCAATCTCACCATTATGATGATGATTAGCTATTGAAGTATAGATTATTGTATAGATAGGACCACTTGGCCTAATGATCATTAACTGTCATTTTTAGAAGGACCATATGACATTGTTTGTCTGAAGGCCAGGATATGATTAGTCGATCAGAACACATACTAAATCCCATACGAGTTTACCCACTCAATATTTTGGATATCCGCATTTTGTAGAAAGAACAAAAAGACATTTACAATAACTCATAATTATGATGATAAGCATACTCTATAGTATAGAAATAATTATATACAACAGTTTAGAAGTGGGAACTAGATAAAGAGAAAGGAGATGAGAACCTCAATAAAGTGGTTTCTCGAAATATGGTAAATTTGTTTGCATAATGTTTACTTTACTAATATAAAATCTCCATACAAAATTTGAGTAATTATAGTTACAAGAAAGGTGATACAATGAGAAAAACGGTATTATGTCTGACAATAGTGGTTTTAACAATATCTTTTATTGCCTTTTCAGGTTGTGTGGAACCTGCTAAGCAGCAGTTTGAAGAAAACAACACCTATGAAGAAGATCCTGCTGAGCGATCTCTCACAGAAAAAAGCAACAATGGAGATGATCAAGTACCTTTTGCAGGAAATGGAACCATTGAAGATGAACCAGCAAAAACTCAGTGGACAGTAGATCATAATGGAGTTACTGAAAAAAGAAGTTCGAGCAGTTCAAGCAGTTCAGGAACTAGTGTGACAAATAAGAACTCAAAAAAAGAGCCAGTAGCAATCATTGATTCGATAGCTCCAGGAACTGCAACACAAGGTACCTTGGTAACCTTTACTGGAAGAGGAACTGATGCAGATGGTACGATAGTAGCTTACCTGTGGAAACTGGACGGAAAGCAAATAAGTACGCAACCAAGTTTCACTAATTCGTCCATTCCAGTAGGAACACATACTGTCACTTTCAGTGTCCTGGACAATAAGGGAGCATGGGCACAAGAGGTAACCAGGACACTGAATATTACTGAACGTCCGGCGGATGTGCCAAGCGGAGTTTCTGTGATCTTAACATTTGATGATGGATATAGATCAGACTACACGGTAGTCTATCCGGAGCTGAAATCGCGTAATATGCGTTCAACTCATTACATTATTGCTTCCATGGCAGGCAGCGGATACCCAGGATACATGACATGGGCAGAAATAAAAGCAATGCATGATGATGGTTTTGATATGCAGTGTCATTCAAACACCCATCCGTTCCTCACAGAAATGTCATCCGATCAGATCATTCAGGAAATGGTGGCCGTAAACACGGCATTTGTAGCTCAGGGTATGCCAGCACCCAGACACACTGCATACCCATACGGTGATTACAATGCAAATGTAATAGCAACCATTTCGCAATACCGTGATTCTGGTCGTGTTGTAACATGGGGTGATTATTCCGGATCT
>JAHFZE010000081.1 GCA_020854785.1 Methanomethylovorans sp. | reverse complement strand
TGATGTATCGGTCTTGAGATGTAATTAATCGTTAATATATGTTATCTAAAGAAAAGGAGCTATGATAATAGTTTCGTCAGATTTAATACATACTCATACTATCAGGTTACACAAAGCCGAGAGATTGACTTAGGAACAAATGTTCAAGATATACATAGCCAGGGAATTATTATGAGCGGGATAGACGAGATCTACTCAAAACTTAGCAAATCCATAAGCAAGGAAGAATTTGTTGAAAAGGTAAATGAAAAGGTAGAACAGATGGGAGGCCTGTGTGATGAGAAGACAGCAGCCATGCTGGTGGCACATGACCTGGGGATGAACGAAACAGGAAGAGCTTCACAAAAGATAGCGGATATAATAAGTGACAGTGGAAATGTTAATTTTATTGCGAAGGTAGTGTCTGTTTTCCCCATAAGGGAATTCACACGCAGTGATGGCACCACAGGGAAAGTTGGAAATCTTCTTGTGGCGGATGAAACCGGAAGTATAAGGATAACACTATGGGATGATAAAGCAGATCTGATCAATCAGGGCTTCATTGAAATAAGCCAGAACCTGCAGATAAGCGGTTATGTGAAGGAAGGGTATTCAGGTGTTGAAGTAAATGTTGGTAACAACGGGGTGTTATCCCATACTGACGAAGATGTACAAGTTAAAGACCCTTCAACAAAGATTTCAGACATAAAAGATGGCATGGGAAGTATTAACGTTGTTGGTAGGTTACTTGATATTTCAGATATCCGCACCTTTAACAAGAAAGACGGATCAAAAGGCCGTGTAGGTAACATGACTATTGGTGATGACACTGGTAAGATCAAGATAACACTTTGGGATGACAAAACTGACAAGATGACTGAACTACATCCCGGAGACACTGTAGAGGTCATCAACGGTTATGCACGGGAGAATAACTTCAGCCAGCAGGTAGAGATACAGATCGGTAACCATGGTATCATAAAAAAGACGGAAACACCTGTGAAATATCAGGAGAATTTCACACCTATTTCAGACATCGTACCTGGAGAATCTTATTCCATACAGGGTTCTGTATCAGGATTGGGAGAAATAAGGGAATTCAACAGGGATGATGGCACTGTGAACATGGTATCCAATATATACGTTTCCGATGACACGGGTAGAATAAGAGTAGCTATGTGGGCAGACCATGCACTGCTTGTGGATGAGGTTGATATCGACACACCTATACAGATCATAGATGCCTATGCAAAATCAGGTTTTAATGAAGATGTTGAACTCAGTGCAGGAAATCGGACAAGGATAATCATCAACCCCTGATAGACCTTGCAAAATACAAAAAACACACCCTGATTCGTATTCTTTTAATATATATTCTACGAACACCTATATATACAATAAATAATAACATTTATTTGTGGGCAATCACTTTCCTTAAAAATAGCAGGAGCGTGTTATGCAATGGTTTTGGGTGCGCAATGGGACGTTGAAACTGACACATCCATTAATGAGATCCGTAAGGAAATGTCAGTTCGTGAAGTGATGACCAGCAATGTGGTCGTTGCAAACATCAATTCTAGTGTTCTTGAAATTGCCCGGGAGATGATCAACCAGAACGTAGGCAGTGTGATCATCACTGATGATGGCGATCCTGTAGGGATAATCACAGAGACTGACATTATCAGCAAAGTGGTGGTCAATAATATGATGCCAAGTACAATTATGGCAGGTAAGATCATGTCTTCTCCCATCATAGCAACAAAACCATCAACAAACGTCATAGAAGCTGCAGAACAGATGACCAGATGTAACATCCGCAGGCTTGCAGTGATAGATGGTGGCAGGATGGTAGGCATCATCACAGACAGGGATATCCTTACAATATCACCTGGTCTTAACACTATTCTTGAAAGCCTGATAGAACTGCATCGGGACGAGGATAATTTTGTCGAAGAGTCGGGGATAGAGAGAGGGATATGCCAGAGATGCGGTGCGTATACAGACCTTACCCTGATGAACGGACTTATGCTCTGTGAAGACTGCAAAGAGGAAGAAGGCTATTACGACTAGCCGCACGTTATTGACCTGTCCATTCTAAATGGAGGATATCTATGACCGTAGAGAGGATAATGTCAAAGAATCCCTTGTATGTTAAAGAGACTGACCACATGACCCACGCACGTCAAGTAATGCGTGATCATTTTTTGAGAGGTGTACCTGTAGTTGACGATTCCATGAAAGTCAGTGGAATGCTTACAGATGGAGATATACTTGAAATAAGAGACACTAAGTCCAATATTACAGTGAAAGGGTACATAAGGCCAGTCCCAATGATCACGCCTGAAACGGAGATATTGAAAGCTGCCCGTTTAATGCTAGATGCAGCTCATCATAGGGTTCCTGTGGTATCGGGCATTGAG
The DNA here is from genome assembly GCA_020854785.1 of Methanomethylovorans sp. Lineage (GTDB taxonomy): Archaea > Halobacteriota > Methanosarcinia > Methanosarcinales > Methanosarcinaceae > Methanomethylovorans. The sequence continues at coordinate 2,622 of JAHFZE010000081.1, read as the reverse complement.
AGGCAGTTAGTGGGTATCATCAGCGATGTAGACATACTGGCGGCCATCAAACCAACAAAAAAGTCTCCACTATGTATAGAGGAGATCATGATGACAGATGTGAAGATCTGCTATCCGGATGACAGTATAACTAAGGTCTGGCACCAAATGCTTGAGCACGATTATACTGGAATACCTGTAGTATCACACGCCAGTGAAACTATTGGGATGGTGACCAGAAGAGATATCATAAAAGCAGGTTATGCAAGAGTGGCGGAAATTGACGGACGGGGCGCAAAAACAGGTGAAGCACCGAAAGTGGAAAAAGTTATGTCCACTCCTATGTACACTTTACCCCCGGAGGCTTCGCTGAAAGAGGCCATTGATAAGATCCTGCAATATGACATTGGCAGGATAGCTGTAGCCAGCAATGAGAAGCTATTGGGCATCGTAAGCAGGTCCACATTATTATCTGCCTGTCTTATAGGTACTGGTTTCTGAAACTGGTGAAGCTATAATATAAAAATGAGGACCTTTTCTTTTTGGTCCCTGAAAGCAGTTATAGAGAAGAACATTTTATTGTGCCGGTGGTTGAATTGACAAAAAAGAGAACAGATATGGTCACAGCAAACAGATCGAAATTCCAGAACAATAAAGAATACCCGGGTAATCACAAAAAAGATCCTAGTATGCTTAGCATTACAAGCACGATGGATGTAGCACCTGTTGAGTTCAAAGCCAAGGCTGCAGAAAACAAGGGTGATATGAGTATTGTGGCCAAGAAAGATGTGATAACCCTTCCTCCCACGACAACGATCATGGGTGCCATAAAAACGATGACAAATAAAGGTTTTAGAAGAGTGCCTATTGCAGATGCGGGTACAAAACGACTTGAAGGGATAATTACCTCAATGGATATAGTGAACTTCCTCGGAGGTGGTTCAAAGAACCTGCTCGTAGAAAAGTACTATAAAGGAAATCTGCTGGCAGCCATCAATGCTGATGTGAGCGAGATAATGCAAAGGGAAGTGGCTTTTGTCACCTCAAAAGCGAGCATCTCCGATGCTGTGGAAATGATGATCAAGAGGAATACCGGAGGTTTGCCTGTAGTTGACGAAGATAACAGAGTATGCGCCATATTCACTGAAAGGGATTTCCTGGATCTGATGGCAGATACCATTGACTATGATTCCATCAAGAACTACATGAGCACAAAAGTAAAAACTGTGCCTTTCGATACCACCATTGAGGAAGCAGCAAAGATAATGGTAAGCAGAGGATTCAGAAGATTACCTATTGCAAAAGATGGTATATTGATAGGCATTGTTACAGCATCGAATATCATGAATTTCCTGGGTAGTGGAAAGGCTTTCGAAAAGATCGTAACAGGTAATTCTCACGAGGCTTTCAGTGAACCCATAACCTCACTTATAAACAAAGATGTTGTATGGGCATCACCTGAAATGGACCTGGGGGATGCTGCCAGACTGATGATAGAGAAGAAAGTAGGTTCTCTCCCAGTAATCGATAATGATGTGCTCTGCGGTATAATTACTGAAAGAGACTTCCTGAGAGCCGTCTATTAAAAGGACGGAGAACAGCTATTGATTAATATAATGACTATTGGAGGAAGTAAATGAACGTTTCAGATGTAATGAGCTCGCCGGTCTATATAATAGGGCCGGATGAGCCTGTTTCACGTGCAAGGAATCTGATGCTGAAGCATAAGATCAGCACTGTTGTTGTAGCAGATGGCGAAAATATGAAGGGGATCCTATCACAGGCTGACCTGAGCAAAAAACTTGCCCAGACAGAACCTATCTGGAGAAGACGCCCGATAGATAAGATACCTGTTAGCATGGTGATGACAGAAGATCCGATAACTATCTACCCGGAAGCTTCGATCTCCCAGGCAGGGAACCTGATGCTGGAGAACAACATCAACTACCTTGCAGTGATGAAAAAAGGACTTGTTGGCATAGTGACAGGTACAGATATTGTGAGGTATGTCTCCAAACTGGATGAACAGAGGTTCGATAAGAAAGTGCATGAGATCATATCTGATGAACCTGTTCGCGTACACAGACACCATACCATTAACCATGCAATCGAGGAGATGGAGAAGAATAATGTGGATGAGGTTCTAGTTGTCGACGATGCAGAAAAGGTAGTAGGGCTTATATCGGTAAATAACGTTGCCCTGAATATAGTAGCTGATGCCGATGGAAAACTCCCCACAAAGAATATCAAAATGAATAGACGCTCAACATCAGGCGGGCAGAGGGCATACAGATACATAAAAGAGGTCCCTCTGGTCGCTGAAGACATCATGTCAGATATCGGTACTATCGTAAAATGGGATGATTCAGCAGTTGAAGCTGCAAAGCTCATTGTGGAGGAGAACTCAAAAGTCCTGCCTGTAGAAAAGGATAACCTGATCGTTGGAGTTGTCCGAAGGAAGGACTTGATAAGGATAGCGCAGTGACGGAACAAAAACTAATCAAACCGAAGGTGAAAGAGATGGAAGTAAAGGACATAATGGCAGAACCACCAACTATCAGTAAATCAGATACGCTTTCCCATGCACTTGATATTATGGAAAAGAAAGAAATGCGCCGGTTCCTTGTGAAAAATGAAGATAAG
>JAHFZE010000140.1 GCA_020854785.1 Methanomethylovorans sp. | reverse complement strand
GCAGAAGAACATCAATGTTCCTCAGATAGAGCAGTTCTATTTTGATACAAAAGGCAGGTCAAAGCACGATATTCTGTGCCGGCTCATAGATAACTATGAAATGAAGTCCTCTCTGGTGTTCTGTAATACCAAAAAAGGTGTTGATGAACTGGTAGGCACTCTCAGAAGAAGAGGATACCTGGCCGATGGGCTTCATGGGGACATGGGACAGAGGCAGAGGGATGAAGTAATGTCCGGTTTCAGGAATGGAACTATAGAGACTCTTGTGGCTACAGATGTGGCTTCCAGGGGTATAGATGTGAAGAACATCGAAGCTGTGTTCAATTATGATATTCCTCAGGATACCGAATCCTATATTCACAGAATAGGCAGGACCGGAAGGGCTGGAAAAGAGGGAAGGGCATTTACATTCGCTGCCAGCAGGGAAATTTACAGGATCAAGAACATACAAAAGCATACAAATACTGTGATCCGCTGCAAGGAACTTCCGGCAGCCGCATAGAACATCTAAAAACACATCAGAGATCGGATATCCCTTGGAAAAATGGTCAAGGGATATTTTATTGATCTAGGTCTTACATGTCTGGAATATCCTGCAAGACCGAAGTGATAGCAAGGATCTTTTTTTCCTGAAAAGGTATTATGATCATGTGGGCCTATTTATTATTTCCAGCAACTTGTTATCTATATTGCTACATGGATCAGCAAGGATGAGAAAATATCATTGTTCGTTAAGATATTTTTGCTGTTTTGGCAGTATATTAGTAACAATAAATAATGTGGTCATTAATTATTAGTGGATTCAGTTATTATTTAATGTAGAAGTTATTAAATACGAGAAACTCATACATTTGTTTGTAGTTCGAAATTACTATGACCACAAAAAATAGTTTTCTATGATATATCTCAATAATGTGCGAGAAAAAAGGATGAGATCAGGCTCCAGTTCAGGGTAATAAAAGCGACCTGCTACACCTTGGACTGGAGCTGCAGGATTGAGATCCAAGATCATTGTCTATTGTTTTCCTGTTCGCTTGCGCTCAGCTATCCATGTCCATTCCAACGCTTTTTTATCGACTACCTTAGATGATCAGGCCTGAAACCAATACGAGGGCGATGATCATGAGCAGATAAGTAGCCAAAACGATAGCCACTCTCTTTACACGGTTTTTACTTTCCATACCTACCACAATTCAAACCATTGTATATTATTATATAAGTATTTCTTAATATTCTTGATGGCCTGAAATGAATATATACATCTAAACCTATATGTAAAAAAAAGATGCAATGATAGTGGACCTTGAATGTTCTTCTGTCAATTGAAATCTCATAACCTATCTAAACATTCACATACCATTGAAATATTATGGTGTATAATATGATTTACATTTTAAGTAAGTATTATGTACATATATTAAAATTGAATCCGGTTCATGTTAAGTATTATCTGCCCATATTGATCCTTATAACCCCAACCCGATAAGAGTTTGGGTTTATATTATACCATAAAAAAGAATCAAACCGCACCTCCATACTTCAGTAAGGGATGTCAGCAGGATCATTGTTTTGTGGATGCTGGCATCCTTAAAAGACATGTTCCTATTATAATACGCTGGCATCAAAAAGGATCCCTCTTACTGGGTACAAGGATGTATCATAATGTTCAAGCAATAGCATTGACATCAACGATGATCATAACCATTAGTGATGGTTCTCTAGAAGCACGTACTATGCACTCTGGAACACATATCAAAAAATATCATTGATCTTCTATTGCAAGTGGTCATCTATGGAGTAGGAAAGCAAGGCCTTTCACACTAAAGTGAAAAGGACCAGACCGATCTATTCATTGGACACTTTTATTTTTTCCACTATAGTTTTCGCCCAATCTGCAGCTCTTTCGATTTCACCTGCTTTTAGTGGACCTTCTATATCTTTCACAACGAACCCTTTAGATGAAACTACTAAAATTCCTCCTTTTTCTACAAGCTTATCAGCAATGGGTTTTGAAGCGTATCCAAACTGTCGTGTGAATATGTTAGTAAAGACTGCTTTCTTATCAGCACCATTCGACAGCCTTGTATCAAAAGCAACCACTTTTATTCCTTTAAGGCCCGTCGAAGGTATCTTGTTTAAGAAGCCAGTAATTTCTATCGTTGGCCTAAATGCGCGAGTGGGTGAGCCAACGATCAAAAGATCTAATCCAATTAATTGATCGGGTCGTATATGACTTACACGGAAAGTTCTGACGTTCCCGGACGGAACAAGAGAATCGGTGATGGAATATGCTATTTTTTCGGTGTTCCCGAACAGAGAATCATATATCACCATTATTTTCATTTAATGTCACTGCCACTTGATATTTGTATTGTTTTATAAAGCTGCATAACAGTATCTGAGGGATATGAGCAATGGACAGAACGATATTATGCACACATCCTGTATGTTATGTGGATTGTTCGAACCAGTGTGGACATGGCCTCAGCACTCTATTTTGACTGGGTCCATTAATGGTAGGAAATATATAATATTTAAAAAGACCGGACTAGAACTTGCAGTAGGTTTCATAATATTTTAAAGGTATGTGAATATTCATAGGTTATATGACTGATGGAATCGGAGAAAAATGACTGTTCTTAAGTGGTGTGGAGAAAAAAGTAATGAAACTTGAAGGATGTCAGCATGAAAAAGGTGTGATAATATGCTAGAAGGTGGTGTTGCTGACATCCTATAGGTACTGGGGGCACTTCTAGTTATTTAACCCCGCAATCCATGTTGGTGTGTTGGTTGGTAACGAATGATAAGGGCCTTTAGTACTTAACATATTTTGAGATCATTTTTCACAAATGTGTATAATTGTTCAAAGGCTTATGAATACTCAGCAGGTATGTGAATTTTGCAATGAACATATGTTCTACATGTGCTATTTTTAGAACAGAATATCATTAAAAGCAGTAACAATTACAAACTTTCTGATGTTCTTCAGTGGGCCTGACCGGATTTGAACCGGTGACCGCCCGGTTATGAGCCGGGCGCTCTAACCTGACTAAGCTACAGGCCCGCCACGTAAAAAAGGTTTGAAAACGCCGCCAACAGGGCTCGAACCTGTGACATTCTGGTTAACAGCCAGACACTCTACCAACTGAGTTATGGCGGCTTATATCAGCGCCCTACGCGCGAAAGGTCTTAATGCACTTATTGTTTTTAAACTTTGTGTTCGCGTGACCCTTTTCATTGACAGGTTGATAGAAAACGCGTGCAAATTAAGACTATAGGAGAATATTGTATATATTAAAGAAAAATAGGCTCTGTAGAAATGCTCATTTGAGCAATATATGTAACCTTGATATATCTATCAAGGTTATGTATTAATAATTTGATT
>JAHFZE010000094.1 GCA_020854785.1 Methanomethylovorans sp. | reverse complement strand
TCAGCAACTATTGCAGTTCTCAGGATCTCTTTGTTCAGATCTTCTTGTTTTACCTTTTCTAGAACTATCGGTATCTTGGACAACATCTTGGATCTCTCCACTAGCTACGCTATGAAGTAGCTTTTTCCCAACTCCAAGTTAAAAGTGATTTTTGCACTATTTATTAATTGCGTAGAATTGGCTCTGTAAAAAATTCACATTATGTTTTAACAACTGAGTTAACAGGGGGAGAGCATAGTTACCCATCTCCTTGAACTCTGTGGTTGTATCTGTCAACTGTGAAATGTTATCATAAGGGCTTTTAAAGAGCCCTTTTATTAGCTGCAAATAAAATAGGGAATCAAATGCCGCGCACGCTGTTCGCAGAGCAGCCATGGACTATTTCAGTATTGTTCTTCTCTAAAGCCTTTAGAAGAATTTCATTGCGCTTTATCATTACACGCATTTTTTCCTGTGAACGTTCCTGGTATATTCTTATTGAGCGCAGGAAATCGATCTTCCGGAACTCAGGCCAAAATGGCGCACAAAAATATGTGGCACATTCATTGCCGGATGTCTGCCAAGGGAGGAAATTTGAAACCCGTTCATCGCCTCCGGTACGGATTATAAGGTCAACATTCGGGACTGCATTTCCTGCAACAGGATAAAGATGATCGGCAATGGTGCTCTCTGTGATCTCTGCCGGATCGATCTGTCCTTTATCAACCTTTTCTGCAATTTTACGCACTGCCTGAACTATATCCTGCCTGCCACCATAGGCAATGGCCACATTGAGGTAAAATCTGTCGTATCTTGCAGTGCACTTCTCGGCTTCTTTGATAGAGCTTTGTAGGCCGGAAGGTAGTTTCTGGAGGTCACCTATGGCTCTGATATGCATTTTTCTTTTATGGGTACGCTCATCCTGGCAGAGTTCATCGAATTTAAGGCCGATAAGTTCAAACAACTTCTCTTTTTCATCTGCAGACCTGTTGAAGTTCTCTGTAGAAAATGCATAGACGGTAAGTTGTTTGACACCTATCTCATGGGACCATTCGATAACCTTTTCAGTTATACTGGCACCTTTAACATGGCCATAATTGGTCAATTTACCAGCCCTGTTAGCATATCTGCGGTTCCCATCCATGATTATTGCAATATGTTCGGGAACATTTGAATGTCCGACTTCTTTTGAAAGAAGGTGTTCATATGTGTGATAGGCAATCCCAATAATATATTTGAGTATAAAAATCCCTGCCTAAGTTTTCTCCACGCTTTTGTGGTTCAGCTAACCATCATAGTAATTATCAATATCTATTGAATAAAAATATTTCATTGAGGTGTTTTCAACAATAAATTTCAATAATTTTCAAGCACTGAACGAACCACACTCCTGTAATCCTCTTTAAGAAGATATATGTTATGGTCGCCAGTCACGTCGATGCTGAGAATTCCAAGTCTTGTGTTCATTAAACCGACCATGGCAGATACTCCCCTGTAGCTTACATTGAAATCAGTTTTATTCAGGTACCCGTACACATCACCTGTTGTAAACTTGTCCCCTTCAAGAAAAAGCTGCAATACCACTTTACGAATACCGGTATCATCTCTGCTGAGATATTTTATGAGCCTCTCCCTCACGCGGTCCTCTATCGTTTCCAGTACAAACACCTCGTTTTTTTTATATGCGATTTTAGGTTATAAAGTTATTGTGATTTATATAAATTAAACTGCTATTGGTAGCCAAACTGAAGTACGTATATCATTCTTACATATATAATTTGGGTTTTAGAGCGGGGCCTTTTCTACTACCATACCACCTGGAAATGGATATCTTTCAATGATGCACATTTCTTTTACATGAGATGATATTTCCATTCTTATGTCTTCAAGTATCCAGGCAGCTATGTGTATCTCTTCTTTGTCTACTACGAACATTTCTTCAGGAATACCTGATGCTAATAAAAGCTCTGCCATCTCCGATAGAGACTTTTTCTCACAGTCGTAGGTTATCACTCCATAGATAAGTGTTCCATCTTCTGTGATCTCGTCAAATTCCCTGGCAGCTCTTTCAGCTATGCGAAGCAACCTTCTTCGAAGCTGGACTGCATCTTTATATCGTGAAGTGCACAAGTGCCCCTTTTCGATGACCTGTAAGACTTCCATACCTATATCGTATGAACCTGCCACAGCATTTGATATTTCATCCCGCAGACTATAGCCTCTGACTTTCATCTGTTCAGAGTTTGTATCTGAGAACTCAAGTTCGTTCAGGTTGAGGAAGCAGCCAAGTTCATTTGCCATCATGGCCACTCCTTTTGCCCCCTTTATTGCCGGGACCTCCAGACCTGTTTCCATTCCCGTATCTATAGCTTTTTTGATGGAAGTTACATAATTTTCCATGCTACTGTTCCATATTTCTGCAGGTGGATGGAATCTTATTTCATCAAGCCCGGCAAATGCAAGTTCTTCCAGCAGTTCTCCATCAACAGGCAGTGCAGTATATAAATGGATATGATGCGATCTGCCAAACTCTTTTTTAAGTAGTTTAATATACCTGAGCACTTTTTCAGATTTGAGCAACGGTTCTCCACCCGTTATTCCAGTGCCAAGTGCTCCCATCTGCAGTGCTTCTTCTATTATATCTTTGTCTGAATTAATAAGTCTTTCATTTGCAAAAGTAATATCTGCTTTCCTTTCATTGGAAATCGGGCAATAGAAACAGTTCTTTCCACAGACGCCGGTTATAAAAAGCACCATTTTTGCTCCTTGCTGGCATAATTTACAGCCAGTGGAAAGATATGTGTAATATGAACCAGCTTCTCCCTCAGATATTTTCAGCATAATGGCGCAACCATAGACCTTATCATATATATCTATTGTTTAGTCCATTTGCCTTAAATACCTTTATCTCTTTGCTTGTTCTGTGGTATCGAGCAAAGGGTATATAGTGGTTTCTGGCTGTAAAAAATGCGGTAGGTGCAAAACAGTTTGTCCGAACTTCGCTCTTAAAAGAACAGTTGATGACAGGCCAAAGATCGACCATGACCTATGTGACCGATGTATGCTTTGTGTACGCTTTTGTCCTAACAAGGCCCTGATATATATAGAATAATATGTCGTAATGTTCTGTTGACATCTGTAATAAAATCCTTTCAGATAAATCCTCTGAATATTATCCTTGAGGCAATGGCGGATGCAGCGAACACAATTACTGATACTGGCAGTGCTCTGGAGAGTTCATACATCATCTGGCTTTTATCTCCCCCATATTCGATAGCCGTTGAGAACCGGATAAGGATCGTTGTGATAAGTATAAGGTAGATACCTATTGACAGCATGAACATATTTGGGCCAATGGAAAGTTCCAGGCTCTCCGGGGAAATATCCGCAGGTCCCGGGATCACATTCGGAGGCAGCCTGGAGATGCTGTGTGCCACATTCTGCAGGATCTTTGCAATGACCTCCGAAAGTGCAATCGTCACTCCTGCTATAAGCGGGGCAAATATGCATGCCGTTGACTTCATTGTAGATGTCATCTCATACAATGATTCTTTTATACGTCTCTCCACTTCCTGCAGGTCGGTCATATGATCCGCCAGCTTCACTATAGCCACACCTGCAGCTTCATGGCTTTTGTGTACGCTTTCCAGAAAGAGCTTCATAGTAGTGTTTATCCTTTCCGAGTAGACGTCCTTGAATGCACCATATTCCTCATCGAATATCGCACTATGTAGATCACATCTCATACATGCTACGTTCATAGCTATTTTCTCGAAGGGCTCGCTGATGGATGCCCCTTTCATGTTGGAAGCAGTGTGTACAAAAGCCTCTTCTGCAGACCTGCCTTCAGAAATTCTCCTACCCAGGATGAACAAAGCATCTGCGAACTCATTTTCCATAGCTATTATCTTGTCCCTTATTCTTTTATACGGAGCATAGGCGGCATTAAGATACCATGAGATCATTATGCTTGTGCCAAGTAATATCAGCAGTGCAGTAGGTATCAAGCCTTCAAGTACAGCTGTTGAAATGATCCCATAAGGATTTCCAATGTGCAGCAAAATATATCCTGTACTGCATATTGCAATTCCGACGATCACTGCACTAATGAATTCTTTTTTCCTTTTAGATGGCAGACCTTCAAGTTCAGGATGAGTGTCTGCTATTTTCTGAGGCACAAAAGATGCCGGCCTTTGCATGAGCACATATTCTGCATACGTCAATGTGATCAAAGGCAATATTATATCATATATCAGCACCAGGTTCGTAGTTGTGATACGTATCCCTACGACTGCCATTGCAGGCAGCAATGCAACCAGAGCGAGGGGTATGAGGATGAATATTGAATATAGTACATACGTAGGGAGCTTAAGTTTCGCAGCATAGCTTTCCATAAGGTTCCTTGTACCGTCCAGTATGATATCCAACGACCTGTTCAATGTTAAAGTACGCTGCGCAGGATCAGTTTCGCTCATGGAGCTTCTGATCAGGTGTAATGACCTTTTGAAATGTTCACTGTTCTTCCCCCACATCTCCGAGAACTGGACCACAGCATCATCCATACCAGCGTATACTCGTACATGCAGGTTCCATAGCATCTTCCTTAGATCTCTGGCAAGGGGCCTGTTAGAGTTCTCTGCGGCAAAATGCACAGCTTTTTCCATGTTAGGCACTATTTTCATTGACATTACTACATAGCTCATCACTTCAGGCATGTCTCCTAATGATGTTATCTTCATGTATCTGGCATGTATCTTTACATATTCACTGAGATACCACAACGCTGCAACAGGTAAGATCAGACTTATAGCAGCTATTGCTGCGAGTATGCCGGACGAAAATGTAGTGAGCCTGAATAATAAAGTGTCTGTCAACAGTACAAGAAACAATATCCCTGCAGATCCTATATATGAAAAAAATGTGGTTTCATAAGGCTCCAGGTCAAAGCCTGTATAAACAAGCGAATTAATAAATTCCTGGCTTACTGCTTTTTCACTTTTCTTTTTAAATTCTGCATGGTCTTTGATGGATCCGGAGAAATGTTTCCAGGTAAATTTGCATCCTCTGCAGTACCAGTTAGCATTATGCATCATAGCCACCCTGTACTACTTCGGCCAATGGTCCAGAGTATGGTGTTTTGTTTCTTGTTACAGCAGACATTTCTTCATCTTTGGCGGCTACTATCTTTTCTAACCACTTGCACCATTTATCATAGACGCATTGCATGTCTGGCTTGCCGGAAATCTCTTTTTCCTGTTCCATAAGCATCCAGAATATGTTGTTAGCGGCAGACACCATTTCAGCTTCTACAAATACCGGGTCTTTTTTACCATATTCTGCCATTTTAAGTTTCATACTT
>JAHFZE010000150.1 GCA_020854785.1 Methanomethylovorans sp. | reverse complement strand
CCAGTCAACAAGATGATAGAGCAAGTTGTAATCAAAACCTGTTGCAAAAAAGGAATTATAGAATAATAAAATGCTTTGGGGTCATATTATGACCCACATAGACCATGAGATCAAAATCGCCTTTACAGACAGTTGGATATCGCGATCATACATAAATTCTCAAGTAAGTGAGGCAGATAGATCGTTCCTTGTCACATGGAGATAAGTAATAGCACCAGGCATGCCTTCATAATACAACGTCAGACTTGACTCATCATAGTCCACAGGATCAGACTTTCCCGGGCTGTTCAGGCTGAACTTCACAGTTCCATCCATTGTGATGAGCTTCATGTAATGCTGGGTGATATTGTATAACGAAGTCTGATCCCCACTATGGAAATCTACATTTGGTGGCAGGCTGATGGCACTTGTATCATTCCATGAAAAGTCGTTGTCTTTGCCATATTTCATGACAAAGTTCTTATCCAGCAGGTCCACATTGGCTTGCTGATCCTGCTTAGTACCTGTTACAGGGAAAATGTTGACACCATCCCATTTTTCGATATATGAAGCTGCTGCTGTGTCCTGATATGTCACAGTAAGCTGAAGCTGGTTTGCTCCACCCTTCTTTGCCAGGGAATAGATGAGAGTCTTTGTACCTGATGTCGCAGATATCTGGTAATTCGTAGGATTCAGACCCTGGGAAGCTCTGGCGCCAAAATCAAAAGAGAAGTTGTACATAGGTGCAGAACGGGAAACATTAAGTGCTCCTACCTTAAAGTTGTGGGTAAGCACCGATCTGCCCATAGGAGGCATAACCTCAAGTTCCACTACCGCTGTGCTGTTAGCTTCGTCCACAGTGGCACTTGTATATGCAAGGGTGTTGGCATAGTCAGCCCACGCATTATAGAAATCGCTCTTAATATAGATCAGAACCTTGTCGGACTTGACGGGATTGATCATCCTGTCATCTGTAACAGGATTTGGATATAACACCCTAGGCATGTTATTGGAACTCACCGTTATTCCTACATCAGTGTCGCCGCTGATACTGGTATTCCCATTGATGGACATGATAGGCAATGTAAGGGTTTCACCGTTGTAGTTAAACTCAGGAGGAGAGATCATAACAGCTTTCCCGGTAGGATATTTCGACCATACGCCACCGCCTTCATATCCTACTATACGGTTATCTTTGCTGTAAATAATACATCCCATGGGAGCATTGAACATAGTGAAGTTGGTCTGGGTTTCGAAACCCTCCCAAGCACCCCACCTATAGCGTTGCTGGCTGAAACTATCGTACCAGGGTGCATCAATATTAGCAAGAACTATCGTTATTTCACTATTGTTGTGTGATGTGCTGTCTCCCTTGACTTCCAGTGTTCCACCCATGAGGGACAGGGATGTGGTCTGTATAGGTGACTCACCCAAAGCTACTTTGCTGGTCCTTGAGTCGAATACTGTAAAAGCTTGTTCTGCTTTCTGTGTTTTTGCCATATCCTGCATATCATTGATAGTAGGTATACCATAGAACAAGATAGCACCTATAGAAAGAGTAGTAAGCATAAGTATTATCACTATACCGACCACTGAAGATTCGGCATTTTTGCATTCCAATATCCTGTTTTTTCCTGTCATTGTTCTTTCCTCTTATTGGATAGTAACTTTCATAGGTGAGTAAACTATTACCACGTCTATATTGTCCGGTGAGTATTGCTTCGATGCAGATACAGTATCATTGACAGCATCATATTTTGTGATCTGCATACCCATTGTTTCATTCAGAAATCGTCCCCAGCCATCGTAATACTCACTGCAGATAGTGATATTCACCATTGATACGTTCTCATACCTATGCACTGAAGGCAGCCCACCATCGCATACAACCCTGACAAGCCCTGTACCCGAAACGCTGGAGGAACCAGATAACATAACTGCAGGGATCATTAACAGATCTTCCCCAACTGCAAAATTGGGCTTCGAGATCATCACTACTTTTTCTCTTTCATATTTTGCCCAGGAACCAGTATTCTCATAACCAATAGACCTTTCATTGTAACGATTTTCTATTACTCTTAACTGTCTGTCAAAAGACTCTGTATCCACTGCGCTCGTGGAAGAATTCCATACACGCATATCCACATTGATAGAACTGGTACCTGTAACAGCTGCAGTGCTTTCATGAAGCTTTATTTCCACTGACTGAGAAGGCGAGCTGCCGAATGCAATCTTATTGATGTTCGAAGTTAGTACGGTAAAACTTTGCTTTATGTTCTCTGTATGTTGGGCTTCCTGCATAGATCCCACCAGAGGAAAACCAGCAGTGACTATGATAGTTATGGAAAGAAGCATGATACCCATGGTGATACTGAAGTCAACGATCTCTGAAACCGCTTCTTCAGCACTCTTTAAAAGATTCAGTGTATTTTTGAAATTCATGTCACCTGATCTCCAAAGTCCTGTGGATAGGATCATATATCATATAGTGTGTACCAGCTTCACTGAAGATAGTGCTCTCAATGACCCTCATGTTTTGCGCACTGTAGGGTACCATTACCTTGGTTTCTGCCTTGTCTCTGGATTGCAGCACTATCTCATGACTGCTGTTAACTATGCTTACAGAATAATGTTCTCCTGCTATCTGGTCAGGAAGATTGAGATCATATTCCAGCAACCCTATATGTGCTCCAGAATTGTTCATAAAGGCTAACAGAGTATCTATGCTGGAGATCTGCATCGAAATATCATTGCCATGGATCTCGAACTCGCTTCTCATGACAGTCTGT
>JAHFZE010000090.1 GCA_020854785.1 Methanomethylovorans sp. | reverse complement strand
TTTGATACTGCATCAAGTATTGAGCAAACCACGACCACCTCTAACTCGGCAACTTACGATAACAGACTGCGTGAATCAACTCCAAGTACTGTGCTTTCCACTACCTCTTATGTAGATATTGGGAAAAGCACATCTCGCAGCAGGGGTGTCATGCTGTTCGATCTCAGTGACTACGAGACAACAGATACAATTGATAAGGCAACGCTTTCTCTCTGGTGGTACTATCCTGCAGGCAAGACGCGTGTTTCTGATACGGTAGTTGAAATATACAGGCCTGCAGAATGGGATCCTGACTATGTTACCTGGAGGTTCAGCGCATCTGGTAAATCCTGGACTACAGCAGGAGGGAACTGGTATGATAAGAACGGTGTTGTTCAGGGCAGTACGCCATATGCATCAGTAACTTTCCCTGCTGGCAAAGTCCCTGATGATCGATACTATGATTTCGATGTCACACAGCTTGTGCAGGAATACGTAAGTGGTCAGTATGAGAACACTGGTCTCTTCCTCAAGGCAAAAGAAGAGAATGGTAATTATATTGCTTTCTACAGTTCTGACTGGCCGAATGCTGAGCAGGGGCCAAAGTTGACTATAACCTCGACTACAGGTAATGTAGATAATACACCTGTGGACCACCCACCGGTAGCAAATGCAGGGGATGATATTCTCGCAACCACAGGTTCTGAAGTAAGTTTTGATGGCAGCGCTTCCACAGATGACAAGGGGATAGTTTCTTATTCATGGGACTTTGATGTATCAGACGGCATAAGTTCAGAATCAGGCGAAGTAACGCCTAAGAATACATATGTTACCAAAGGAACGTATATCGTCACGCTCACAGTCACAGACACGGTTGGACAGATGTCTTCCGATACATTACAGGTAGTTGTGACCGATCCGGTGGTAAGTTCAGTTACTTATACACCCATCTACGACAACCGGCTGCGTGGATCAACTCCAAATGCTGTGCTTTCCAGTTCCAGCTATATTGATATCGGAAAACTTGGCACGACCGGTTACAGGGATGTCATGCTGTTCGATCTAAGCTCATACAACCCCGCAGATACCATATCCCTGGCAAATCTATCACTTTATTGGTATTATCCCTCAGGTGCTACCCGCACTTCTGATACCGTAGTTGAGGTTTACAGGCCAGTACAGTGGGACCCTCAGTATGTGAGCTGGAACTACCGTGCTTCAGGTACTCTGTGGAACACGGCTGGCGGTAACTGGTTCGATAAGAACGGTGTTGCTCAGGGCAGTACGCCGTATGCCTCTGCGACCTTCCCGGCAGGCAAAGTCCCTGATGATCAATACTATGGCTTTGATGTCACTCAGCTTGTGCAGGAATATGTAAATGGTACTTACGATAATACTGGTTTCTTCCTAAAAGCGAAGACAGAGGGCGGTAATTATATCGCTTTCTACAGCTCGGACTGGTCGAATGCTGAGCAGAGGCCAAAGTTGACCATCACAAGTTAACAAGAGGATAGATCCTGACCTTAAAAGTGTGAGCGTAGTCATTTCGCTCCACTTCTTTTTTGTTCATCACTTCTGGAACATGAGCACGCTCAGGAAAAGAGATGCTAAGAATCCTATTGTTCCCAGTATCATTGTGTTGTTCTCTCCAAGGATTATCAGGTATGCAGAGATCAGGGCCACTACTGCAAGGAACAGATTCTTTGTCAATCTGTCAAGCAGCCTGTATCTTTTAACCTTGTATGTGCTTTCCTGAAGTTTTTCGAATCTGTATCCTCTGATGGTCTCAATGACATCATTGACACCGGCCGGGAAGTTCCTGAAGATCTCCAGGTATTTATCACCTTCAAGCTGAACAGCTTCAAAGGCTTTTTTAGGAGCATACCGATTCCTTATGGCCTTTGAAATGACAGGTTTTGCTCCGTCCAGCAGATTAAACTGCGGATCAAGATCAAGACAAACAGATTCTATAAGCAGCAACGCTTTTTCCAGGGTGGAGAATTCACTTGGTAGGGACATGTTGTACTTCAGAGCGATCTTTGCATAATTATCGCTTTGCCTTTCTCCAATCCCATATTTCTGGTCAGCTATCAGATCATCCATGTCCCGTCTGAACCTGCCGATATCCACTTCCTCTTTACGCAGCTTCCCTATCTTCAGGAACGCATCGGAAGCGATCTCCACATTTTCGGCATACACTCCGTAGAAAAGGTTAAGCATATCCCGTTTAAGCTCATTGTCCAGCTTGCCCACAGCACCAAAATCAATGAAAGCTATTTTTCCGTCCTTTACAATGATATTTCCACCATGTGGGTCAGCATGGTAGAAACCATCTATATATACCTGCTTCAGGTAACTGGCGGCAATTAGTTTTGCATAGTGTGTCCTGGTAGCCTGATCTACATCCTTCAGGTCCTTGATCTGCACACCCTCTACAAAATCCATTACAAGAATACTATCCCGGCTGTAGTCGGTATATACTCTGGGGATCAGAACACTCTCATCGTCCTTGAAATTTTCATAGAACCTTATCATGTTCCTGGCTTCTATTCTGTAGTCCAGTTCACTGGTAAGAACTTCCCTGAATTCCCTCAGGAAAGCGTCCACATCAAAATTATTTCCAAGACCAATGATCTTCACTATAAGGGGTTTCATGTCCTCGATGATGGCAAGATCAAGGTTAATGGTGTCAATAAGGCCGGGACGGGATATTTTCACTGCTACTTTCTTCCCGTTCAATACACCTTTATATACCTGTCCGATTGAAGCGCTAGCTATGGGTTTAGTGTCAAATTCATAAAATATCTCAACTATATCCTGAGCTCCATAGTTAACACCCGTGTGTTCATCCTTATTGCCAAGTGCATTGCACTCGCAGCCTGTTTCAAAGGAAGGTCTCATCTGGCTGAAATCAAGCGGCTTTACTTTGTCCTGCAGCTTTTGGAGTTCGATCACATATGCCCTGGGGACAATATCTGGCCGCCTGCTAAGCATCTGGCCGAGTTTTATGAAACTTGGTCCCAGTTCTTCAAATGCATCACGGAGCTTTGCTGCACCGTCACGATTTTCAAGATCAAGGCTACAGGTACATTTACTGTTGGATATGTAATTACGCTTTATATCCTTGTAAAGCAGGAAAAACAGGTTGTATTTGATGAATACACGGACAATTGTGAGATATCTGCGCGTTTTTTTAAACATCTAATCATAATAATGTTTTTTAGTAAATATATTTTCTCCATCTTCTGAAAATCACAATATGCAAACTTTTTATTATTCCGCACAACATAATATCTGTGCTATTCATATATTGCGCGCTGAGCTTATCAGGGAGTATATTCTATAGGGGGTAGTTACTGTCTATGGAATGGGCTTCTGGAAGTTATTGATCTTATTGCATTTATTGCATTTGTTTTACTATGAGAGGGTTACAGTCAGCTGGGGATGCAGCCTTCCATTTCAGGACTCAGAAATGTTGTTGGCATGACTTTTCATCCAGTCACATGTTGGCTATATGTTGCCGAAAATGGCACGGGCTGGCCAGCAGACCTATTGATACAATAGAATTAATGAAGTTTCCCTGTTTGAGATAGATAACAATGATGGCCGTATATGCAGGATATACTATGCTGGTTGATCCTTATGTTGTATAAGCTAAAGGATTCAACATATTTATCATTCAATAAAGAGAACTGATAAAGGAAGATGGTAGAGAAAGATGGTATATCCTGACATAATAAGGCAGTTTAGAGCCGGGGATCATATAGCTCTGCTCTATGCTACTACTTTTGAACTAATTGACATAGTGACAAACTATGTACAAGATGGCATGGATCATGATGAAAGCTGCGTCATTAATCTGCCCTCAAGGCTGGTAGAGGAATCCATTGATGCCTTTACTGAGGCTGGTATGGATGTATATGATCTCATGATTAAAGGGCAACTGCAGCTAATACCATGTCATGTCCACTCATCTGCTTCACAAGCAATTGATCTTCCTATATCGGATGAATTGAAAAAAGCCAGAGATAAAGCAACAAGTGCAGGATATGGGGGGCTTAGGATGATTTCGTGCCCTGTAACTATAAATCAGGATGAGTGGCCAGTTTTTTTTTCTCATGAAAAAGATGTGCATCAGATGATCAAGGATAGTGGTGTTATCCTGTTACGTGTTTTTCCGCTGGATTCTCTTTCCAGTTCCCAGATGCTGGATGTGCTGGAACTTTATGACTACGTAATGTTGAA
>JAHFZE010000126.1 GCA_020854785.1 Methanomethylovorans sp. | reverse complement strand
GAAATGACGCAGGTCGTCATAGTGCTGATAACAATGGCCATAGCAATGCTTGCATATTATTCCCTTTTCAATTACCACGGGGTGATCTGACTTTCCTGTGATATCGACTAAAAATTAATTTCCTCCTATTCTTCCTTTTTTGTTTCTTGAGTTCTGGTTCATATATCTCTTTTTTTCTATATTATTCACTAAAATATAGATAAGTATTTATTGAAGGTCCTCTTTGATGTAACTAGGTGGTATAATAACGCAGCTTACTAATTCATCCCTTAGAAGTATTCTTTGGGAAATTCGTATCATCATTCTTTTCTATGTAATAGGCGATTGGCTGAGCACTGCATATGCTCTTCCTAACGGACAGGAAGGCAATATATTTCTTAGTCCTTTTATAGCCGATAACGGGATCTATGGATTGTTACTACTTAAATTATTTTTTGTGGTCTTGCTGGTGATCAACTTTTACATACTTAACAATTGCAGACATGAGATAGCACCCTACTTAAAAGAAGGCTTAAAATCGTCAGTAGCTGTACTTGGCATTGTGCTCACCGTAAACAATGTCCTTGTAGGGCTTTATGACTGGAGCTTTTTGGGAACCGTGGTTGCTGTATTTAATGCATGAGGTTTACCCTAAATGACTTATACATTTAGTTCCTCATCTTTTTTCCATGAAGATAATAAAAGGTATTTCCAGAGATACCCTTCGATTTATTTTAGAGGTCAGTAGATCGTCTTACCCTAATGAATTTGCCGGGTTACTTCAGGCCAAGGATGGTATTATAACCGAAGTGCTCATTCTGCCGGGGACTGAATCAGGAGAGAGCAGTGCCTTGCTGCATCTATTCATGATGCCGAACATATCTACTGTCGGTTCTGTGCACAGTCATCCCCGGGGAATTATCAAGCCATCCAGTGCAGATCTGCAGATGTTTGGGAGGACCGGGAACTATCATATAATCGCAGGATACCCCTTTGATCTTCAAAGCTGGAAATGTTTTAATTCCGACGGTGAAGAAAGAGAGCTACAAATAATAGATGCTCAAATAGATGGCTAAGTTCTTATGCTGCCTTAAGTTGTGCTTGTTCATGAAAGCAATAAGTATAAATATTAAAAATACCAGTATGACAATTGCAGTTAGCTTAGTTGGCGAGTAAGGAAAAGGATAATACCGTTTCTGTTTGCTTCTTTTAGGTTAATTGACTGAATGCAGAGAATGTGTTGTATTGATCAAGGTAAATTATTCGGTCTCAACTGAAGCTGTTTCCAATGCCTTTTTTGAAGGTATTATACAAGATACAGTAGCACGTATCCGCAGGTTTGTGGTTTTGCAAAAGTAGGGATTTAAAACAAGATTGACCAGGTCATGCATAATTCTCAGTCTCAAATGACGAGACACACAATACAATAAAACAACAAAGGATATCAAATATGAACAACGATAGAAGAGGCGGAAGTGGCGGATTCAGGTCCGGCGGAAGTGGCGGTTCAAGAGGCGGAAGCGGTGGATTCAGGCCAAGCGGTCCCAGAGAGATGCATAAAGCAACCTGTGCTGACTGCGGACAGGAAACTGAAGTGCCATTCGTGCCATCCGGTGACAGACCTGTATACTGCAGGGAATGCTACCAGAAGCACAGACCACCAAGAAGATACTAAATACATTTATTGATCGTTTTAATAGAAGTGATGTACATCTATGTGTACAGACACTTCATTTTTTAAGCTCCTGTTCTACATTTTGATAGTAGCATCATTGGTCAATGCAGGTGCTTCATTCAACTCCAGATGATCTTTCTTCAGTTTATACATGAGCAGGGTTGAAGCCAGAGCTACAGAGATAGAATTTGCCAGTACTAAAGCCATATCTTTGATCAGCAATCCATGGTACAGCCATAATGTCATACCTGTTGTAGAACATAAAAGCATCAATAATGAAATATCTTTTGTGGATTTCGTCTTCAAAGCTTTAAGAAGTTGAGGTGCAAAAGCAAGAGTGGTAAGTGTTCCTGCGAGATAACCGATCATATAGTACTCCTTTTATATATTGATTTCTATTATACTTATAGTAAGCACATCTTAGTTTAAAAATTGATCTGATAATAACTTCTCTTTTCCCTTATCTCATTAAAAGAAGCTCACGCTCTAAATGTGGTCTTCATACCTCATTGTAAGATATCATTCAAGTGCTAATATCTCATACGAACCGAAGAGTATCATAGGTGTTGCGAATGATTACAAGGTTTTGTTATATATTACCATGTCATTGGATTAATTAAGTAGACATCCTAGCTGGGTGCCTATATCCATAGTAAAAGGAGGATATGGTCTATCCTCCTGCTTCCTTAGGTCTCTATAATACAGCAGAAGCAGTATATTCTCACAATCTCAATGCTAATGGTGATAGTTCAATGGTTCTCATAGAATCCTCGGAACTCCTTGATACTCTTAAACTGTTGCACACCTTTGCAGCAACTTTTAGTTTACAGGAAGCTTCCAAAGCATACGATAATGTAATTTATCTGGTCCAGCTAATGGAAAAAGAGAGTTCAGAAGATCGCGCATACATTCAAAGGGATGTGTGTACAGAAAGACTCACCTGAGATGTTGCTTTTTATTTCTAAAAAAGATGATGATGCAGTAGCATTTCATGCTCATGTCGTAAGTCTCTTATACAAGGCAGGAAGTCTTGCCGGAAGCACCTGCGCATCATCGATTATTGTGTAACCCACATTCGAGAAAATGATGTCAAGATAGTTCCCAGGATCTTTATCAACTGTTATACAAAAGAAATGTATGTTCCTTGCATTGCCTTCCTGGATGGCTACCCTTGTATCTTCTTCTGCCAGGCGTCCTTCATATGCCCCTTCTCCATGACAGGTATCATAGGGCTCTCCATCTGAGAGGAGCACTATCATCTTCGTACTTGCCTGCACCTGTTCCAACTTTGCAATGGAATGTCTGATCACAGGCCCAAGACGGGTATTGGCTACCGGTTCCAGGAGACTGATCCTGTTAGCCACATTATCGCTAAGTTCTTCATTGAACTCCTTTATTATGTAGTATTCCACATCATTGCGGGTATGTCCGGAAAAAGCGTAGATCGCGTATTTATCTCCAATACTTTCCAGCGCCTGGCTCATTATTATCAAAGAATCTTTTTCCACATCTATTATACTCTGGCTGCCGGTGTCCAGTTTTTTGGAGGTCGAGGCACTGACATCTACAAGGAAAAGAGTGGCTACATCTCTTTCTCTTTTATCCCATCGCACATAAAAACGATCATCCTGGTATGCACCACATCTTTTCTGCATGAGGGCTTCTATGAACGCATCTATATCGATCTCGGTGCCATCCGTCTGTCCTTTTAACTTGTGGAACGACTCAGGTTTCATTGTGCTGAATATGCGTCGAATGAGTGCTATTTCATTACGATATCTCTTTATGGAGTCTTCAAAGTATTCTCCCGAGTCACCCGAAGGCTCTATTTCTTTTACCACACACCATCCGGATTTGTAGTCATTGATCACAGTGTCCCATTCATCGTACCTGTAACTCCCGCGCACATTCCAGTTATCTGGAATAGCATAACTTTGTTCCTGGAACATCCCGTCAGATCTTTCTTCCTTTTTCTCCTCTTCTCTGCTTTCCTCACATTGTGGCACGAACCTTGCAAGCATATGCTCGTACGGGTCAGTAGAAGCAGGTTCTTCCTCGGTCAAAGCAGAAATGCCCACACCTCTGTATTCAAGATTTTTAATTGAGGTATATTGCATATCGTTCAGCGGGCCAAAGATCTCCTTAAGCAAATTATATATCTCAAATGCCACTTCCATTGAATCCAAAGTAGAGGAGTTTGGATGAAGTACCTTATGAAGCTTATCCCTGCAAATGTTTATGCTCTGCCTCATATTTTCTTCCATCCAAAAAGAAGGTTCATTGTCCGTAGAAAGCCACATCAGCGCTTCCATGAACCTTTCCAGCTCGGACTGGGGAATAGGTCTTGCCTGCAAAAGCTGTGTCCTTGTATGTCTGAAATTCTCCCTTAGTCCTCTGTAGGAAGCAAATATCATGTATTCTATTCTTGCATCCTCTATGATGCCCATCAGATCAATAGCCAGACGTTGATCTTGGAACGCAGAAAAAAGGCTTGCTATATTCACTGTTTCCACAGAGCTGCTAAATTCAAATCCCATTTTTTTCAGTATAGAGGATGCTTCCTGAATGGATATTTCAGTAGTGCTGAACTGTACATGTCCCACTTCATGCATCACGCTCAGCTTATATATATTGAAGTTGTCCTCAAAATCAACATATTTTTTGATCTTGGGTTCCAGATAGATAACATTGCCTGCAATTATGGGATTCAGGAAATCAAGACCTTTGGCCAACGGCAGGACATGCTTTGACCGGATGCTGAAGTCCACGCCTGAAAGACCCAATGCATAGTACTTGAGTATATTCGCCACCTTTTTGAGGGCAACACCGCCCTTGAGTTCTTCTATGGTGTCCGTAGAACTTTTAGACTTGAGGGAAAAATATGGCCTGCCTCTTATAGGACTTTCCTCAAAAACGCTTATACCTTTGAGAGCCCATTCTTCGAGTTCCCTTACATCCAGATCTGCCAGCAGGGTAGGAGAAAAAGCGAAGTAATCCACTGCTATCTTTTTGTCTTTTTCGTATACCTTCAGGCCAGTACCTGCCCATTTCCTTATCTCTGCAGGGTCTATCCGTTCCACGACTTCCGGCAGGCTCTCAAAGAAAACACCAGCAAGCAACCAGTCCACTTCCAGCAACATGCGAGCTGTGGCAAACATTTCTCCGTGGTAAGCAGGAGGTATCACTTTAAAGGCAACTGCCGAATGTCTGCAATAACCCGCGCCAAGGTTGGAACTTTGCTTTGCTATCTCTTTTCCGATCGTCAGCCATTCCTTGAAATTTTGATGAGTAAAGATATGCAGCACATCAGGAGCATATTTAAAGAAATTCTCCACGCATTCCGGATTCACCAGGGCAAGCTCAGAACCTACATCCAGTATGAATGCTCTGTTCTCACGGTCCGTGGTCTGTAGATGATCTTCCAGACCCTTGAAACTGTACTCCATGAATGCTTTTGCGGCCAGCCTGTCCCTGGAAACAAGAACTATGCCTCTATTTGCCCATTCCTTTACTTCGTCAATGTCCGTGGAACCAAGGATCTTCGGGCTTCTATTCACAAAAGATATAGCCATATCTGCATTGAGCTCAGCTATGTTCTCTGTAACAGAGAACCATTTTTTAAGGTCGCTGTCACCTAGGTTGGCCATGGCAAGGGGTGAGCGGTTGAACAGTGCTAGGGTAATAGGCGCACCGAACCTGAGAATGGTATTCAGTGGAATCAGCGCCAGATGCCTTCGATGAGGCTCGATGGCAATGAAGGTCTCCTTGGAATTGTTTATGATCTCCACTGCGGTTCTCCAGTCCTTTTCCCTGAGGTTTTCGATCATATATACAAACGTATGGAATTCCTCATTGGACAGCAGAGACAAAAGGTCTGCCAGATGTTTGAAATAAGCTTCAGAAACCCTAATATTCGAGTCTGAGAAATTGCTTCCAATGGATACTAGTTCTTCAAACTGCTCAAAGGGTCTTGATATCACAACTTTGGCAGTATTGGTAAAATAGGATATGGCAAGTCCTTTGTCCCGGGAAGCTATGGATAATCCCAGTTCGGTCCATCTGTGCAGAAGAGGAAGGCCATCCGTTTCAATGATAAGGTCAGATGCATCGAAGAAACCTTCTATACAAGAAACGCTCATAACCGATGCTTTTTGTGCAAGTATGAGCCATTCTCTAAGTTCGTTCTTAGAGATCGATCGGTACACTTGAGGTGCGGCTCTCAGATAGGATAAAATAACCCTTTTGCCTTTGCCTGATACAATTTTTCCCGAAGTCAATACGAACCTCAGATCCTGAGCAGACATCCCCTTAAGATGTTCCACTGCAGAGTACAGATCATCAGGATACAGACCGGGAAAATGAGACCTTATCATGTCGGCCCATGCTTCCCTGGAAGATAATGCTTTTTCCTCTGTTTCTGTTTTTTCCATTAATTCACTCCATAATAGTGGATATGATCTCATCGATGCTCTTTTGCAGGTCAGTGTTATCGGTGATAGGTCTGACCATAGCTATACGGCATGCTTCCTTTGGTTCGATGCCGTCCTTTATGAGCTTCCCAGCATAGATGAGCAGACGGGTACTTACACCTTCTTCTAGGCCATGCTGCTTGAAGTTCCTGATCCTGTGGCCGATATCCACGAGATAGCGGGACATATCCTCATCTACCTTGCTTTCATGGGCAACTATCTTCATTTCAAGTTCCGTTGGAGGATAGTCGAAATCTATAGCTACGAATCTCTGGCGTGTGCTTTGCTTGAGGTCTTTTACAACGCTCTGATAGCCGGGATTATAGGAGATGCTTAACATGAACTCAGAAGGAGCCTTGAGTATGATCCCCAGCTTATCTATAGGCATGATACGCCGGTCATCGGTGAGGGGGTGGATGACAACTATCGTATCCTTACGGGCTTCCACTACCTCGTCAAGATAACAGATGGCACCGTGCTTAACAGCTTTTGTAAGAGGACCATCGCTCCACTCTACGGACTCTCCTTTTATCAGGAACCTCCCCACAAGATCAGTAGCTGTCAGATCCTCGTGACAGGCCACGGTTATCAGGGGGCGCTTAAGCTTATAGGCCATGAATTCCATGAAACGGGTCTTCCCGCAACCTGTGGGTCCTTTAAGATTCACAGGCAGTTTGTTCCTGTAGGCTGACATGAAGATCTCTACTTCATTTCCCACCGGTACATAATATGGCTCCTTCTCAATGAGATACTCCTCAACAGGCAATTCCTCTGATAGACCACATTTTGTAAGCATAGTAACAATCCTATATTTGATTCGTTGTTATACTAATGAATGTAGGATTATGGTTTATAATTACTGGTATTGATGCCAGACACAAGCTTTATCCGTGTTGAAGCCGGTTCTGTCATCATGCTCAGGTCCATTATATTTGATATGGATGGGGTGCTGGTGGACTCCATGCCTTCCCATGCCGACGCCTGGATAGCGGTTTCAAGAGAAATAGGTGCTAAGGTATCCAGGGAAGATATCTATGAGATAGAAGGTGCGAACCACATACTTGGTATACAGTGGCTTTTTGAAAAAGCCGGTAAAGAGGTCCAGCCCCATTTATATGAGGAAATAAAGCGCAAAAAAGTGGAATTCTTCAGTGCCAACGCGTCTATTACTCCTTTTGATGGTATGTTCGAATGTCTCAGAGACCTCAAACAGCATTTTTCCCTTGCAGTGGTCACAGGCTCTGACAGATATACAGTAAAAGGTATAATAGATGACTTCTTTCCAGATGTTTTCGATATTATTGTATGCGGTGAAGATGTCCACTATGGCAAACCCTTTCCTGATCCATATCTTAAAGCAGTGGAATTGCTTTGTATGGGAAAAAGCGAATGCATGGTAGTGGAGAACGCACCTATGGGTGTGGAATCTGCCAAAAAGGCAGGGCTTTTCTGTGTGGGAGTGCCTACATATGTACTTCCTTCCAGACTGAGCGCTGCTGACCTTGTTTTACCTGACCACCCGGCTTTGTATGCATATCTGCATAAATTTATCTCATCAGTTAATTAGAAAGGTTTTAGTTTTTATCATGCACATGTATTAATGGTGGATACTTTATGGATGAAAAGCATGGTATTTTTGGTAACGTTGAAAGCCTGAAGGAAGAATTCAAGAAGGAACCTTCTCTGGAAAGGATGGTGCACGTGGTTGCCGCGTACCATGAGCAAGGCCTCACTGAAAGAGGCATAGGTTTTGCTGAAGCTGTACTGTTGCAGATAGATGATGAGAAGGTAAGATCAATGCAAATGGGCATGATCCTGGAACTTGTGGGCAGGAATGAGGCAGCACTCAAATATCTGGACAAGGTTCTGAAGAACTCTCCGGCCGATCCTCAGGCACTGCATGCCAAGGCCATGATACTTGCTATAAATGGAAACTTCACAGATGCTGCTATGATCTACCGCAAACTCAGAGAAGACAACCCGTCGGACCTTCAGGCAATATCGGGCATGCTCCTATGTCTTTTTGGAGAAGGGCGATCAAATGACGCACTTGCTCTGTATCAGGAATCCACAGTCAGGCTTCCCAAAACTCCACAGGACTGGCATCCGAAAGGTATGATAGATGGTATAGTAGCCGCATATTTTAAAACAGATGCATCCGGTGACCATGGAATGGCCCCGGAAAAAATAAAAGAGAGTTTCAGGCGCATGGAAGATATCATCGGCAATTTCGGAGCTGAGGTGCAGATGTTCTACACCATGGGAGAGATATCTGGTAGGGAAGCATTCAACAAAACAATGGAAAAAAAGAATACTAAGAATTGAAGTTTATATTTGATTCACTACTGGTCATCCATTTCAGCATGGAAGGTGATAATCCGGGTGGATATGCTGCAGAGGCTCTTTGGGACAGGCAGCAAAACGGCTCATGTTCCCAAGGCCGATGCACAGCGGAAGACGGTTTCTTTGTGTCGGCATTCTGTTCACACAATAGGTTCGGCACTTAACAGAACAGCTGCTTTTTTTTGTAATGCTACGCCCTTTACATATTATGCTCCTGAGTATCGTGAGTATATGCTCGTACAAAGAAATGAACTTGATTTCAGGAAACAGTTGCATCTTCAAGACGAAAAGATGCGACCTATGTTGATCAAGAGGGCTGCAACCTTCAGTATTCTTGATTCAGAAGTGGCTTTGCTTCTGGATGATATGATGTCGGACCTTTTAGCACAATATCGAAGATGGACCAATGAAGATTTTCTGCTACAGGTCCACCTTGAAGTACAGAGGCTTGCAGAAGATGAGAATGTGGTACACAAAGAAAAACTCCTCCAGTTGCAGCAGGATATTTCCAGCATTGGAGAACTAAGACCACTTCTAATGGGAAATCTCATTCTGAAGAAACTTGCCGGCAGATGCACGGACGATGAGATGAGATTGCTTGAAGGACTTCAAAGATTTGATTCCTTCAGGTCACACATAGCTGATGATTTTGACAAACTTTGTCCTGCAGATGGACTATATTATGATTCACATAAGAGCATCAGGCTTGTGCTTGTGGGCAGGGATAGCTGGGAAGATCTCTGTTCCTATGCACAGCATGAGTTCACACATTTCCTGAACCATGAACGATACTTCTTACCTGTGATCACTAACTGGTATTTCCTGCGAGGGAACTATATGCAGGAAGAGGAACTGGCATCTTTATACTTGGAACTAATTGATGTGGTGCTTTCTCCTCTTAATGAAGATGAAAGATCGTTGTCCTTTTTGGGAAAGGACCGTGAGCTTCAGGAAGCCATAAAGGATGCATCCATGGATGCTCTTCAGGCATTGCTCATAGATCTGCCAGAGATGTCTGCGATGCAAGAGAACCTTTATGCACTCAATGAATACTTCAGCCTGTTCAGTATACTGGATGAGTCACTGGCCTATTTATCCGAAAGGTTCAATTCTCACATCTACAATAGTAATGCTCTTGCCGAAATGCACTCAACAGTTGCAGACAAGAATGATTTCAAGCTCTTTTATAATAATCTTGCAGTAGCATTGAAGGGAAAAGACCAAAAAGGATTCGATAATAGTTGTATGCAGCTCTGTGCAACGTTCCTGCATAAATGGAATTCATATCCGCTCATGGCAGATCATGAGGATACTGTAAAATATTTACGCGCCAGGATCCTGAGCCTCTGCTGAGCTTGCTATAAATACTTGATTTCAGCGTTAACATCCTATTCAGGTCATTATCTAAACATTAATTGTCCTACTAAGGCAAAAAAACTTCTATACAAGGAAACATATTTATCATGCATTGCCAAGTTGGCCTTATGCATAAATATTCTGTAAGATGTCCAACCTGCGGGGAGATGCAAGATCCAATGTCTTTGATATGCAGTAAAGGACATGATGCACTTCTACGCACTTTTTATGGGCTATCACAGCTGATCCCCAGGAACATGCCCGGGATCTGGAAATTCTATGATTGGCTTCCTGTGGAAGGTATTATCAGTGAAGGTATCGGCAAGACGGTGACATATAAAAGTGAAGCTTTTGCCAGGGAACTTGGCCTTTCTGACCTGTATGTAGCTTTTAACGGATATTGGCCAGAGAATAATGCTTCCATGATGACATGTACTTTCAAGGATCTGGAAGCTTTCCCGACAATGCAGAGATTG
>JAHFZE010000265.1 GCA_020854785.1 Methanomethylovorans sp. | reverse complement strand
TGATTTCAAACCTCTCTTAAGCAAGGCTAATGAGAACGGAAAAGAAACTATTCTTTTTGGGGTAGAACCCGGTTTTTCTGCAGCTCTCAGGAACTCTGCAGATTACGTGATCATACTTGAGAATAACCAGATGAACTTCTACGATGACGATCTATATGCAGATGCTCCTGAAAAGTCACAACACCCTGCAGAAATAGAGGCCATACCTGAATAATAACAGGTCAAGTACCCTTGACCTCATTTATCATCTCTTCAAGTCTTTCGCTGGAAATACCGTATTTTGTTTCTGCACTGTTCTTTACCTTTTCAATAAGTGCGCACAGTGCCTCATGGGTAAGGTCATGGCCCATACTTTTCACTATGCCTTTTAGTGCTTTTATTCCAGTGTGCTTACCAACTATCAGACGGCGCTGGCCGCCGACCATCTCGGGACTGAACAGTTCATAGGTCCTTGGTTCTTCCAGTATGGCACATACATGGATGCCCGATTCATGAGAAAATGCATGTTCTCCTATGACTGCTTTTGTCACTCCGGGCTTAATGCCAGAATATATTTCCACTTTCTTAGAAAGACCGGTAAGTTTTCTGGTGTCATATCTATCAATATCATATTGGACCCGTAGGGCTACAAGCACTTCTTCCAGTGAAGCGTTACCTGCTCTCTCTCCAATGCCATTCACAGTAGTATGCAGTTGTTTTGCACCTGCTTCTGCAGCAGCCAGTGTATTGGCCGTAGCCATGCCAATGTCGTCATGACAATGTATACATACAGGGGTTTTCACAACCTTTTTTATTTCCTTAACAAGATAATATGTGCTGCTTGGGTTAAGAATGCCGATTGTATCCGCAATACTCACATAGTCCACCTTGTACTCTTCTGCGGCAAGGAAAGCACGTTTCAGTGTTTCAATGTCTGTTCTGCTCCCATCCTCCGCGGCAAACCGCACTCCAATACCATGGTCCTTTGCATGTTGTACGGCTTCCATTGCAAGTGCGAACATCTCTTCATAGCTTTTATGGTATTTGTGTTTGAGATGCAGTTCTGACATGGCGATGAAAATGCTCACAAAATCCACATCACATTCAATAGCTGTCTGCACATCGCTCACTCTCGAGCGTGCCAGACAACATGTTTTCGCATTGAGACCCATGTTAGCTATCTCTTTTACAATTTCCTTTTCGGTCTGTGAGACGACCGGAAAACCGGATTCTATTATCTCGATCCCAATAGCATCCAGCTCAGTTGCAATGTCTATTTTCTCCTCTTTAGTAAACACCACACCGGGGGTCTGTTCTCCATCGCGCAATGTCACATCGCATATCTCTATATCCAAAGGCTCAAGATCAAGGAACTTCATCAATCCATTCAGTGAATAATCTTTTGTTAGCACCATATATCTACCACTTTCAAAAAGGTCTTAAGTTTGTATAACTGCAAATGTGTGAGGATGTTAAATATAATTTTCGCAATCAAGCGATAACATTATAATCTGAATGACCGGTATGTCACTACCAATTGAACAAAATATCAGGCAAGTTTGTTCTTCACTTTCTCGTAGAAGCTACCGATGGGCATTTTTACAAAACGTGCCGGATCCCTGGCTCTTGTAAGCTTTATCACATCATGTTCATGGATATGGTATGTGTGCTGCCCGTCCAATACGATCACAGCCTCTTTTTCAGGCATTGTCATTGTAAGTCTTATCTTGCTGCTGCCTGGTACAACCCATGGCCTTGCTGAGAGCTTAAATGGAGCGAGGGGCACTATCAATGTTGCATCCACCCTTGGATCGATTATAGGTCCACCAGCACTCATCGCATAGGCAGTTGAACCTGTAGGGGTTGCTATCACCACCCCATCTGCACGCATTTCATCAATCTGGGATTCATCCACACATACACTGAATGATAGTATCTTTGCAGGCCTGGACGTGATCAGCACCAGTTCATTAGTAGCACACGGAAGATAATCCTCATTGAGCTGTACAGCAAGTCTGGAGCGTTCTGTGTATGTAAACCCTTGAAGTACGTTCTCTATAGCTTCTATAGCTTCCTCAGGTTTTACATCCACCAGAAAACCCAGTGTTCCCATGTTGATAGCAAGTAATGGCAGAGGATCATCCATTTTGGAAATGGTGCGCAGTACAGTTCCATCTCCGCCAACCGAAATGATGAGTTCCACACCTGCATCCCGCATAGAGTCGATTGGGATACAGGCATACTTATTTTCCAGATGTTCAGCAGTCCTGGGGGAAAGGAATATATCAACTTCTTCCCTGAAACGGGCAATTATTTTTTCCACCATCTCAAGGGCTTCATGCTTATCATATCTTGATACGATCCCTATCTTCTGTATCATCTCATCATCTCCCGGTAATATCAAGGATCTGCTGATGTGACATGCCATTCGTGGCCACCATATGTACACGGTTCACAATATTATCTTGAAGCAACAGCTTGCGGCCTTTTTCATCACTTACGATACCTCCTGCTTCCTCCAGGATAAGTTTTCCTGCAGCAACGTCCGTAAGACGCAAAGAACCGCGCACATCCACGAACGCATCCAGTTTTCCGCAAGCAACATAGCACAGTTCAAGGGACACACATCCAAGTATGCGGATCCTGCGCACTGCCTGACAAAGATTGGTAGTCTTAGTCACATGAGGGTGATAGCCATATACACTTACACAGAAGTCCATAAGGTCCGACTTTGCTGATGGATATATCCTGTATCCGTTCAGGTACGCCCCTTTGCCAAGTTGCGCACAGTACACATCACCTGTAGTAAAGTCCTTAACATATCCAAAATCGATCCCGGAAAGACATGAATTAGCAATAGCTATGGAAATGCTGTAGAAAGGGATTCCCATTGCAGCATTATGGGTTCCATCAAGAGGATCCATGATCAGAGCGATCTCGGGATCGCAACCAATGATCCTTTCACCACACTCTTCACTAATTATGCGCAACGAGCAATTATCTTTTTGTAATTCCTGGATAATTGCGCTTTCAGATGCGTCGTCAATGAGTTTTGTGGGGGTGCCATCAGCACCAATGTACAAGGTAGTATAGGCTTCGGGAGTCCCTACAAGATCCTTTATGGCTATGTATGCAGCTGCAGAAACCCTTTCACAGAGTTTCAGCAGCTCTTTATCTATCTGCATAGAAGAATGGGTTTCAGATACCCATTGCCTTATTTGTCTTCTCGATGGACCTTGCACCATTGCTCTCAAGCTCCATCATTGCCCGGATAGCATCCACATTTTCCGGGATCACATCTGATTCCTGGTGAATGGCTTGGAAGAAGTATAGTTCTCCTTCGTCCACTGTGATGGATTGGTCCCATATGCAGTTCTCCCACATGTCCCCGCGTGGTCGGCCCAGATCTTTTCCAAGCTCCATAATTTCTGCAGTGGAGGTGATGCCCTGACCAATGAACCTTATGCGGGATTGGGCTTCCAGCAGATCTGCCACTTCATCTGCAGTGCACTGCTTGTCCATTTCTATGTTCAGGCTGTGCAGGTGCATAAGGGTGGTGGACAGTACAACAGCCGTAGAAGTGATATTGATGTGGGGAATGACAGATCTCACATCAGGTCCATGGTGTGAGGGCAGTTTGATCGGATTTGGAACAATGGCATTTATGGGCCCCTTCTTGACATCGTTGGGATCTGCAGCCCTGCGCATAAGTGTCACACGAACTTTCTTTATTCCAAACTCCTGATCTAGCGGATAGATCACCCTACACAGCCCTGTGGTATTACAGGATACAACCCTTACAAAATCCCGACCCAGAGCTTCTTCATAATTGGCATGAGCATTGAAAGAGCAACCTGCAAGTTCGTGCTCTTCTCCTCCCTGCCAGATCGCCTTGACACCAGCTTTGGTATAAAGCGCTTTGTTCTCGTCACCTAATCCTCCGGGGGTGCAGTCAACAACTATATCTGCAGCCTGTATCATGTCCTCGATGGTACCGGATGCCTCTACACCGCCTTTTTCCATACCTTTTAACTTGTCAGCAGGGGCATATACCTGATATCCTTTATCCAGGGCCACAAAAGCCTCGAAGTTGGGCTTTGTCTTGGAGATGCCCACTATTTCCATATCCTTCTGCATTTGCACAGCATCTGCAACACGTTTACCTATTGTTCCATAGCCATTTATAGCAACTTTTACTTTTGACATCGATAATACCTCTTCTCTCCTCTATTGCAAGTACATAATGCTTCTGGAAGCCGTTCCTTCAAATTTATATTGAATGAAGCATTTGATAATTATGTGATTATATGTATTAAGTTAATAATAGTTATTTGCTGAGTATAACTATTTCCCCCTTTGAGAAGTCTATTAGTTTGATAGCGCCCTTTAAGTTCGTTCTGTCCCCGAGTATGCCTATAAGTTCTATGGAATCCCCATCAACCATTACCTTTGTAACGGATTCCATTAACAGTTGTCTGGTATTATCCTTTAAGAATATTGCATCCAATTCGCACATAAAGGTCACCTCTCCTTATTCACACAATTGCGCCACGGAATGGCCCACATCCACTCCTATGTGTCTTGCCACAGGTTTGCACTTGGCCTTAAGCAGATATGCTATTGGTCCCATTTCATGCTCTGTGAGAGTTTCATAGTTTGCCATTCCTTTGCTGATTATCAAAGATGCATCCCTGAAAGCATCCAGAAGTTCCTGTGGAGCTTGTTCCATGTCCACTCCTATTGAGCCAGAACCAGTGGTAAGGACCTTGTCGACCTTTCCATCGATCCCCAGCTCTATTAGATCCTTCATTGTAACGTCAGTAAGTATAGGCTTTCCTCTTACCACCAGAGTTACATGGCCCCCTAGTTTTTTTATTATGTCGAATACCAGGGTGTCAAGCAGTATCTCACCGCAATTGTCTGCTACATACACCACGTTATCCAGCATATCGAACATTCTGGATGTATCATCTATATCCAGTCCCTTTATAAAATGCTGTCTGAATATCTTGTCGAACTCATCGATAGGAATTTCAAGTCCCATTACTCCGAAATCAAAGAAGTTGCCGATCACAGCTGCAAGTACAGCCCTTCTGAACAGTTCATTGTCTGAAGGATCACCGTCATATACCATGGACCTTGCGATGGGAAAAACTTTTTTGGCGGTCCTGTTGCACACTTCTTTCATCTCTTTATATGGATCGCTGTCATTGAGCATTTCATAAGCCCTCTTATGCATCGAAGTGGATACTGTTGCTGCCGGGACTCCTGGAGCATACGTATCATTAAGTACTTGGATACATTCCTGCATTATCCTGTCTATAAGTATTTCATCATCTGTGGATAGTTCTGATTCATAGTGGACCCGTGAAAGCAGACAGTATGAGCATTGTGGATCGACCTTCATAATTATTTCCTGCTTAAAGCTTTCCTATATTCGGATACATTCAAAATAAGTCTGTTGTACGGTTCAAACCATCTGGCTAATAAGTTCTTTATATTAAAAGGCAGGTGAGGATAATGTTTATCGTAATTTTGGCCAGAACCTGATAGGAATGAAACTTAAGATAGAACATGGAAGATATATCATACTGGGCAGTATCGATGGGATACTGGCAGTATTGGGAGTAGTCATAGGGACCTCTCATGTTGCCAACGACCCTTCTATAATAATCAATGCTGCTTTTGGAGGGGCAGTGGCACTTGCTCTTACCAACGGTGTAGGTTCCTATCTTGCCGAAAGTGCTGTAGAGTACGGAAAACTTGCCGAGCTTGAAAGACCCCTTCTTCGCAGTCTGGCCTGCACTAGTATTGAAAAGCAGGCCAAGCAGAAGATATGGAGCGATTCGTTATTTCACGGAGGTGCCAGCTTCCTAGGATCAATGGTCCCTATCATGCCGTTCCTATTTTTAGATGAACACATGCTCACGGTTTCTATTATCCTGAGCATTGCCGTGCTTTCCATCCTCGGGATGTACTCCGGAAAACTTGCAAAGCAAAGTCTTATCAAGCACTCTGCCCGCATGGTGGGCCTAGGCATAATCATTGTTATTGCCGTAACATCTCTTGGGCTTGAACATTAAGTCTATCGATATGCTCTACAACTTTGAGTTCAGCCCCCTTTTCACCCTTCATTTTAAATCCAATGTGTCTATATCATGTTCAACATGATCGCTATTACAGTATTGCTCTTCATAATTAGCTTGTTGATGATAACCAAGGGGGCTGACTGGTTCGTGGAATCCTCAGTTTCAATCTCTGAAAAAAGCGGGATCCCTAAAGTGATAGTTGGAGCCACTATTGTAAGTTTTGCCACAACTTCACCCGAGTTTGCTGTTTCTGCAACAGCAGCCTTTTTAGGTCATACTGACATGACGGTTGGAAATGCTGTTGGATCTGTGATCTGTAACACTGGTCTGATCCTCGGTTTTGTCCTTTCGATCAAAGCTGCATCTGTAGACGTTGAAAGTTTTATACGTAAAGGGTTTTTCATGGCTCTTTCGGGTATAACCCTTATTTTGGTCAGTCTGGACCAACATATTTCAAAGACAGATGGTATCATCCTGCTGATAATTTTTGTTGGTTTCCTTTATTACAACTACAAATTACAGCGTGCCATTTTTGATGGACCTGAAAAAGTGGAAAAGGTACCATTAAAAGAGATGCACAGGGATATTGCGTATTTCCTAATAGGGGCTATCCTGGTTGTTATCGGAAGCAGGATAATGGTGAATTCCGGCATTGAACTTGCACGCATAGTGGGGATCCCTGAAATGATCATCAGTCTTACTCTCGTGGCTTTTGGCACATCTTTGCCGGAGTTCATAACCGCGATCTCTTCCACCATGAAAGGTCATCAGGACCTGTCCATCGGCAATATAATCGGCGCCAACACCATGGATATAACTTTGATCCTGGGCGTGTGCGCTCAAATAACCAGTCTGGAGATCCTTAACCAATCCATCAGCTATGATTTCCCCGCTATGCTGGTATTCATATTCCTGTTGCTCATATTCGGTGTGACGAAAAAGCGTCTGGAACGCTGGGAGGGTGCTTCCATGGTGCTGTTGTATGGTCTGTACGTTGCCGGATTGATGATATGGTACACATAAAATACAGATGCTGCGTCAAACTGCATCGATAAATTTAAATCCTATTAGCTGAGACTCATCTGGGGATCATTATGAATCTAAAATGGCTGATCGTTGCAATATTGTTGATAGCTGTAGCCGCTTCAGGCTGTGGTGATAAAGATACTAGGACCTACGAAACAGAAGACGGACAAAAAGTGCAGGTAACAACAGGGGATGAAGATGGCTGGTGTCCTGTGGGCACTTCATGGAAAACCTCTAATCCGACAACAGGGGAGGAAGTTTCCATGGTCTATACTGGCTCCAGAGAGGTCGATGGCATAAATATGTGTGTAATGGAATATACATCTACGAATCCTGCGGATGAGGTTGCCAGAGTCGAATACATGTTCTCTGAAGATGGAGAAACCTTCAGCTGGAAGAGCTACTATGCCAATGGCACTG
>JAHFZE010000264.1 GCA_020854785.1 Methanomethylovorans sp. | reverse complement strand
TTCCTATATGAACGGATACCTTACGCTCATAGCCGTCTGCTTTTATCTGATCTGCGGTATCCTACGGCTTGCAAGGTTTAGTATATCCAAACCAGACAGTGCTTTTTTTAAAGGTTTGCCGATCACAGCAGGTGGAATAACAATCGCTGCAATTATTTTGGTGGGTCAGGGATATATCCAGCCGATCGCTATAGAAGTAGGATGCGTAATACTTGGAGTATTGATGATAAGCAGCATACCCTACATGAAGATCAGAAGCAAAAAGAAAACTCTGCCATTAACGCTTATATTTGCCATATCCATATTATCATATTTCTTTGATCCTGCATTTACGAGTATGTTCACAGTACCTTTAATGGGGGCAATGATGCTGTACATTATATCTCCAATATTTATACAAAACAGGGGAAAAGACACTTATGAGCACAGTGAACAGCATAACTGAAAGAGATAATGCACTCTTTGAAGCAGGGATCAAGCTTGGAGCGTTATACCATCAGTTCACGGGTTCTCCTGTGAACCTGAAAACTGTACAGAGTCTGGAAAAAGCAATAGCTGAGAGTATATCTGTTCAACCTTTTGTAGAGAACATATCAGTTAGGATCGATAGGGATCTGATACGTGCCAGACTGAATAACGAATTCGGATACTGCGAACTTGAAGGACGTATGCTGGATGTTGTCCTTAACATGAGATATGGAAATGCAATGGTAAAAGCTACTATGAGATTTAACAGGGAACTTGACTATCCACTTATGAAAATAGAGGAAATATCCGATATCGTATGATACAGGACATTCTACAAGGATCTGAATGCTTCTACTACGCGCGCATTTTGCTCTTGTGTGCCGACAGTTATCCTTATAAGAGAATTGCCCGCACCCCTGAAAGAACGGCAATCCCTTACGATCATACCTTTTTTAAGAAAGGATTCACATACTTCACTGGCATGGAGCGGAGAAACGTCTACAAGTACGAAATTTGCCATAGAGGCATACACCTTGAAAGGTATTTGCTCCTGCAAGTATTTGCGTCCCTCTCTGACCATTGCAATACTCTTTTCAATATGTTGTTTGTCAGAGATAGCAGCTGCACCAGCTTTCAATGCCAGAAGACTTACATTGAAAGGTGTCGCTACCTTAAGATATTCTGTTTTAAGCCAGGCAGGCATTATGCCATAACCTAAACGTAAGCCGGCAAGACCAAATATTTTAGAGAACGTCCTGCCAACGACCAGGTTATCATATTCCATTACAAGGTTTTTGACGCTGTGCTCGGCAAATTCCACGTAAGCTTCATCTACGAACACCAGACCGTGAAAAGATTCCAGCAACACCCGTACATGGGATTCTGGTATCACATCACCTGATGGATTATTGGGAGAACAGAGAAAAATAACTTTTGTCCTGGAAGATACTGCTTTTTGGATGGCGCCAATGTCAACGGTAAGATCTTGATCCCTTTGCACATAGACAACGGAAGCTCCGTTTGCACGGGCAGCTATCTCGTAGTAAGAGAAAGTGGGTATTGGTATTATAACCTCGTCACCTTCGCGAATGATAAGCCGCGTAAGATTATCCAGCAGGCCATCCATCCCCGGCCCTGTGGCGCAGATATTAGAAACTGGAATGTCCAGATAAGTGCTAAGGGCGTCCACTAGTTCACCTGCATCCGCTGAAGGATAGAGATGCACCTTACAGGCATTTTCCAAAATAGCCTCAACCGCTTTTTGAGAAGGACCTAAGGGATTCTCATTGGAACCCAATTTTATAATGGAAGCCTGATCAAGGCCATATTTTTTCGCTGTGTCCTCTATGGACCTGCCTGGCACATATTCAGGAATGGTACGAATGCTCTCATCTATGAGTTCAAGCCTGCTCAATTACCTCTACCACCCTATCGATCTGGTCCTTAGTTATCACAAGAGGTGGAGCAAGACGCAGGACCGTTTCAGAAGTGATGTTAAGCAACACTCCATGCATCCTCGCATGGTCCACTATTTCAGTGCAGTTGCGCTCCAGTTCCAGACCGATCATTAGTCCACGGCCACGAACCTCTTTGAAACCATGAATATCTGCTTGCCTGAGCTTATCCATGAAATACTTGCCAAGCTCAGTGGTGCGCTCCAGCAGACCATCTTCTTTAATAGCTGCAATAGAGCCAAGAGCAGCAGCACATGCAAGAGGATTTCCACCAAAGGTGGAAGCATGCTGGCCCTTACTGAAGGTTATGCCTTCTTTTGCAACAATGCCACCCATAGGAAAACCTCCACCCATGGCTTTCGCCATGCACATTATATCTGGCTGGATACCGAAATGGTCCTTACAGAACCATTTACCTGTCCTGCCGAAACCTGTCTGCACCTCATCAAAGATGAGTAATATACCATGTTCGTCACATATGCGACGCATTTCCTGCAGATAACCTTCGGAAGGTACATGGATGCCACCCTCTCCCTGGATGGGCTCAATTATGATGGCAGCGGTATTCCCTGTAATAGCTTCTTCCATGGCGTCAGCATTATCGTATGGTACAAAGATCTCCTCCTGCACCAGGGGCTTGAATGGAGCCCTGTACATTTCCTTGTAAGTTACTGAAAGAGAACCCATGGTACGCCCATGGAAAGACCTTTCTGCAGCTATAAAGTCTGTTTTTCCTGTAACTACACGAGCCAGTTTCATTGCAGCTTCCACAGCCTCGGCACCGGAATTACAGAAGAAGGCGCGTCCCATACCTGTTAATTTTACCAGTTCCTCGGCAAGATTGGCCTGGACTTCCGTATAATAAAGATTTGAAACATGGATGAGCTTCTCTGCCTGGGACCTTATAGCCTCCACTACTCTTGGATGACAGTGCCCAACATTGTTTACTGCAATGCCTGCCACACAGTCTATGTACTCCACACCATTTATATCACGGACAACTGCGCCTTTTCCACTGGCAAGTACGATCTGCTGGCGCCCATATGTCTGCATGACATGTGCTGCATCCTTCTGTGTGATGCTTTCGTAGTTTATGGAAGACATGGAACACACCTCTTTTATTACAAGGCAGTAAAGTAGAGTCAGAATATATAAAGACCTGACGATGGTCAAAGGATCTTATGTGGTGGTTTCAATGAGATATAGATATTGTGTAGCAGGAACACAAAAGATAACTGGAAGAAGAACATTGCAAAACTGTAACTGTAGCCAGCTACTTCGGATACAGGATATGGAGATACCAAGGGTTCAAAGAAAAAGAACAACAAACTCAGGCATAGAAAGTAGAAACTGAACTTGATCTTATTGTAGGATACAAAGAGGCGGGAGCGCACAACATCAGCACTGTAATTGTTCAGCTCATAGCAGATCAGCAGTGCAAGGACTACCATAAGACCGCGCAAAAGAACATCCACCATAATAAGTAAATTTGAGTTCATGTAACTGAATCCTTATTTTGCTAATTTGACCTACTTGCAGGATACGTGATACTTGAAGACGTTTCAGACATCAAGCTGCATCAGTTGACTGTCACTTAATTCTTTCTTTTCTTCCCTTTCAAAGACAATACCTTCAGAAGCTCTCATTACACCATCAACCCTTGCGGACTCATGTATCCTGACAGTGCGCGCATTGATCTCACCCAGGACATGAGAACCTTCAGCGATCAGAACCATGCCCCTGGAAACAATATTCCCATGAATGGAATTGTTCTTTCCAAGATAGATATCATCTATTGTCCTTATACTCCCATATAGAGTATTGTCACTGCCCATCTCCAATGAAGTGGAGCGGATATTTCCTACAAGCCTACAGCCATTGCCTATCACTGCATGAGAAGGTACACGGATAGAATCAATGGATATGTTGGAGCCATTCGGAATGATCATGGCAGCAGGACCCATGTCCTCAAAATTGTCCTCAAAAAGGTCATTCAGAGCCTTTTCGACCTCTTCGTCCTTTCCAAGGCGCAGAAGCTCACTTATGTAAAGAAAAAGATACACGATCACAGGCACAGGATTACGTATGACTATCCAGCCCTTTGCCTCAAAACCGCCGTTGATCTTTACATCATTACCTATATCCAGATCACCTTTGACAATGAGTTTACCATCTATGTTCACAAACTCTCCCAGATAAGCGTCAGTATTTGTCTTGACGTTGCCACCTATCCGGGACCAGATGTCTATACGTACATCAGAGCTGCAGACCAGATCTCCAGTAAGTTCTACGCGTTCACCCAAAATGGCAGAATTGGCATGAATACCATATTTGATATCCGAATGGTTACCGACGATCACATCACCTTCCACGACAATAGTATGCTCTTCCATCTTTGTATTGTCAGGGACCACGAAAGTCTTAAGGAGGGTTTCTTCGGCTATGATCTCACTTCCGGGAATGGTGAATTGTAGCTGCGGTTACGGCACACATAGTATAAATTGGCATGTATATATTATTAATTATCCTGTCTGTCTTTCTCTTGATCGATCCCATTACGCACATCAACAGCCGGTCCTCTTCCTATAGACAATGCTTCATCAGGGGACAGTAAAAGTTGACCAGTGGCAAGAAGATTGTCTGAGGAATCTACAACAAGAACTTCTTCACCTGCACGCAGCTCCTTGTCCAGACTGAGAATGTGTTTTGCGAAAACGGTCTTGCCTTTGGATACAAAGGGAACAGCATCATCACACACGATCACCCTATATGAAGGAGCAGAAAGAACATTGTGTAACACCATAGCTCCTGCAATGCTCAAAGTGAGCATACCGTCCTTTGCCCTGACAGTAGCTATGCGATGTCCATTGTTCAATATTTGCCTGACACGATTGGTCCGGGACAGCAAAAATGTCACATCATTTGGAAAAAGGGCATCTCCGCATCCTCTTCCAAACTGATAATCGGCTATATTCCTAACCTTTTTCAGATTCTTATCTGCATCTTGCATAGCAGCTAAATTACATGTCCCTTTTAAATGGATAGCGGTCATGTTAAGGAAGAGGGACAATGTCATTTTTATCAATTATAATATATAATTAGCATCAAACAGATTTAAATATAATAATGACTTATTAGTACTTGAGGAAACGGGAAAACTGCTTGTAAGCTGTATAACCCGAAAAACGTAACTGTAACCAAGCAAACCATTCATCCCCTCAAACAATGTGCCCGTTTCCTCTTTTTTCTGATTGTTAGCGGCTTCAGATGTTGTGGGTTTCTGAGTTTTAATAAAAAGAAATAGTTATGGCATGAACTTACCCTTTTACAACTCCTATAGGCATCAGACGTGCAACTTTCCTTGCTATGCCCAGGTTATGCACAACATCCACCACATCACTGCTGGACTTATAGACCTCCGGAGCCTCTTCGGCTATCAGTGCTGGTTGCGTGGCACGAACAGATATTCCCCTTTCACTGAGCTCTTTCTGTATCTGTTCCCCTCTGAACTCATGCTTGGCATGAGCTCTGCTCATGACCCTGCCAGCCCCATGGCATGCACTGCCAAAACTTATCTCCATCGCATCATTAGTGCCGTGCAGTACATATGAAGCAGTTCCCATGCTTCCTGGAATGAGCACTGGCTGGCCTACTTCTTTATATGCCACAGGAATATCGGAATGACCTGGAGGGAAAGCACGTGTAGCACCTTTCCTGTGCACATATACCTCTTGCTTTTTGTTGTCAATTCTGTGTTCCTCGAGCTTTGCCACATTATGTGCTACATCGTAGACCAGGTCCATACCCAGTTCATCCATATCCTTACGGAAGAAATCCTGGAACACTTCCCTTGCCCAGTGCATTATGACCTGCCTGTTGACCCAGGCATAGTTGGCCGCACATACCATGGCACCGAAATAGTTCTGAGCCTCGGAAGAATCCGTGGGTGCACATGCAAGCTGCTTGTCAGGAAGATCTATCTTGTATTTTTGTGAAGCCTGAGTAAGAGTGCGCAAATGATCGGTACATATCTGATGTCCTGCTCCCCTAGAGCCGCAGTGGATCATGAATGTGACCTGCCCCTCATGCAAACCGAAGGCTTCAGCTGCTTTGTCATCATATATCTTGTCTACGTACTGGATCTCCAGAAAATGATTACCACTTCCAAGAGTTCCCAGCTGAGGCCTACCCCTTTGGCGTGCCTTGGTACTCACCTGTTTTACCAGAGCGCCTTCCATCATACCCTGACTCTCACACCTTTCCACGTCCTTAGGTACTCCATAGCCATTTTCCACTGCCCAGCGCGAGCCGTGGATGAAAATATCATCCAATTGGTCATCATTTACCCGCAAACGGCTCTTGGAGCCCACACCGGAGGGGATCGCATGGAACAATTTTTCCAGCAGGTCCTTTATGCCAGGTCTCACATCGTTCTCTCTCAGGTTGGACCGGATGAGCCTTACACCGCAGTTGATATCAAAACCCACACCACCCGGGCTGATAACACCTTCTTCCCTGTCAAAAGCTGCAACTCCGCCTATAGGAAAACCATAGCCCAGATGTGCATCAGGCATTGCCATGGAATATTTTTGTATGCCTGGCAATGCAGCTACATTGGCCACCTGGTCCAATGTACCCTGTTCCAGCATTCCAAGAAGTGGAGGAGACAGGAACAAGCGTCCTGGAACACGCATGCCCGCCTTATATCCGCGGGGCACCTCCCACGTATTATCATTGATCTTATTAAGCTTAAGAGAAATATCACTATCTTCAGACATGAATATCACTTTCCTCGAAACTTCTGTTGGATTCTCCCATCCCATATATAAACTATAGGCCTGGGATGTAAAACAGTATTGGTTCAATGAGCACTTGAATAAATTACATAAGTGACTCAGGTATCAACTGTAGCCCGCAGCACCCAGCCATCTGCTAATCGCTGCACCTGAATATCATTGTATGTGGCTGCTTTGACCTCTGTATCGAACACATGCCTGGAGAGATCAATATACTCTCCGTACACAGTAGCATTGAGATGGAACTGGCCATCTTCC
>JAHFZE010000302.1 GCA_020854785.1 Methanomethylovorans sp. | reverse complement strand
TCCGACATGAAAGCTATAGCCATCATTGATGGATTCAGAGATGTGAACTATATAGATATCATGTACGAACTCGTACCTGAACTTAAAACACAGCAGCGTGGAAAACTGCGCAGTGAAAGATTTCCATTCCTGAAGAGCGTTATATTCATTGGACAGGAGAAACACCGGGGCATGTACAACAGTGCTGAGATCCTGCTACTCGGAAAACATGGGAACGAGGAGGAATTTCAAAGGATCAAACAGTCACTGGACTGCAACGATGTAGTAAATATGCAGTACACATCGGGTACAACAGGTTTTCCAAAAGGTGTCATGCTGACACACAAGAATATCCTGAACAATGGCCTTTCTATTGGCGACAGGCAGAAGTTCACAAATAATGACCGTCTATGTCTTCCAGTGCCCTTATTCCACTGCTTTGGAATAGTTCTGGGAGTAATGGCCGTCCTCACCCACGGAGCAACTCTCGTTATGCTTGAACTTTATGACCCACTGATGGTACTGGCGGCTGTTCAGAAAGAAAAGTGTACTGCTTTGTATGGAGTTCCCACGATGTTCATTGCCGAATACACTCATCCTATGTTCAAGATGTTCGATCTTTCTTCCTTGCGTACAGGAATAATGGCTGGTTCAACCTGCCCTATTGATTCCATGAAAAGGGTAATAAATGAAATGAACTGCAAGGAAATTACTATTGTGTATGGCCTGACGGAATCATCTCCCGGGATCACTCAGACCACAACCGATGATCCAATAGAACTGAGGGTCGCGACCGTAGGGACAGTGTTCCCTCATGTGGAAGCCGCTGTACTGGATCCAGAAACATATGAGCCCCTGCCTGCGAATACCATCGGAGAGATATGTTGCCGCGGCTATAATGTGATGAAAGGCTACTACAAAATGCCTGAAGAAACAAAAAAAGCTATTGATGAGAACGGCTGGCTGCACAGCGGAGATCTGGGGACATGTGATGAGAATGGCTACTATCGTATTACGGGCCGTATAAAGGATATGATCATCCGTGGTGGCGAGAACATCTACCCGAGAGAGATCGAGGAATTCCTATATACAGTGGATGGTGTAAAGGATGCACAGGTCGTGGGCATTCCTGACCAGAAATACGGAGAGATAGTAGGTGCTTTCGTGATGTTGAACGACGGTGCACAACTTACGGAAGAAGACATCCAGGACTACGCCCGCACAAAGATTGCCAGGTACAAAGTCCCAAAGCACATATTCTTTGTTAAGGAATATCCGCTTACAGCAAGCGGTAAGGTTCAGAAGTTCAAGTTAAGGGAACTTGCGGTACAGCTTCTGGAAAATAAAAAAAGAGAAGAGGCTTAAGCCTCTTTTTTGTATTTTTATCTTTTCTCCTTCTTTAAGTGGAACACCAAGGCAGA
Source organism: Methanomethylovorans sp. (assembly GCA_020854785.1). Classification (GTDB taxonomy): domain Archaea; phylum Halobacteriota; class Methanosarcinia; order Methanosarcinales; family Methanosarcinaceae; genus Methanomethylovorans. The sequence goes on along the minus strand of JAHFZE010000302.1, from coordinate 1,990 downwards.
TCCTATGACCACAGAGACAATCCCAAATCCTGGAATACCTTTACTTTGAGATCCTTCTTCAGTATCTTCTTCGATGGGGACCATCTGGGAATAATCACTCTCCAGCGTCATGACAATACCTGTAAAGGCCGGGTCATTGCTGTAGTAATCATAGAGGCTTCCTATAAGTTCAGACGTAGTTGCATCCTCTGAAGGCAGATATTTGACCATCAGATCTATCATTGCCTTGCTATCGGCGCCTCTTGCCTCTCCCATTTTCGGAGCCAGAGCATCTATAACATCACTGCTGGAATCGAGCTGGTCCTCAGTATCATAGGCAAGGAACACAAACAGGTCGACATTATCCGAAAAACCGGCAAGTTCGGTCATATCATAGGATGCAGGCACATCCACTGCCAGAGGGATCTTATCGGTTGTTGTTTTCCTTACTTCTTCAAGGAGCAACATATTGTCCTGGCATGCCTGTTCAGTGTCCTTTGTACATGGATCGAGCGTAATATCTATACCATCGAAATCAGCCAACGACTTAGTATTATAATCCAGGATAGCGTTCACGGTAGATAGCAGCTGGTCTTTTCCTGATGTTGCATTGGTCCCTTCAGGAATGAATAGCATAGCATATACCTTAATATCATTTTCATGTGCAGTCTTGATGAACCTTTCAGATCTCCAGATAGAATCTTCGGTAGTCCTCAGGAAAACCATATTTACACCTGTTGCATTGAACTGGCTCAGTATCATATCATCATATTCCTCAACATCGAAATACCTTATAGACAGGACTTTTCCTTCGGGAAGGACCAATTCAGGGATCTTGACCTCTTCAATGATCTCTGCTGGCTGCTCTTCTGATTCGATCGTTGAGATGCTTACGGTCGGCTCCTCAGAAACATACTTGCGCACGAAAACATAGTCCAAGGACATATAACCAGTGTTAGGTGAGCCATCCACATAAGTATTGGATCTCAGGAACACTTTCATATTGGCTCCAGGAACGTAAGGTTTCTCTTCAGTGGAAACTACGTCCATTTTTGGATCTCTTACCCCATTCCTGAACCAGGATACTTTATTGATCTCATCTCCTTCCTGATACCAGGCTGTTTCAGAAATGTACCATTCGTTATGCTGTACATTAACGTCGGAAAGGTCCCATGGGTTATATCTCAGATTGGCCCTATCATTCTTCATAGTCCATGTGAGGAGGGCTTCATTATTCAGCTCTGTCTGCATCAGTATCCAGCTCCTGGTCTCGCTTCGAGCATCTACAAAACCTTGCTGCAGGATAGGACCTCTTGTGTCCTCACCGGTAGCTACCTTCTTTCTTTTAACGACAAGACTTGAATTTATAGGGAAGTCTTTCTTAGACTTGAGAACTGCAAAACCGTTCGGATGTTTCGCAGGAACGATAAGGTTACACACGCCTGAACTGAAGCCAATTTGCCCACCTCCATTGGTATTGGATTCCCATATACTAAAGGCAAGGCGGGAATCACTGAAATCATCAAAAAGTTCAAAGGTAGAAACTCCGTTGCTCACGTCCTCCGCCAGTGGATTCCCATAATATAACTTGATCTCTGACCGTCCATTGGCATTCAGAGAGGGAACCTTTACCCAGACAGATGCCGCAGCTGTACCAGTATCCCATTCCTCTATCCAATGACTAAGCTGCCTGCCAGCGGATTCGAACCTTATGTCTTTGCCCCGGGAGTCGGCTTTTGTAAAATCGAAATTAGAACTATCAAGTAAGATATTCACCTGATATCCAGAAAGACCAGTGCCTGAATTCTCCTGGACATATAGGGTAGAACTATAGTTCCATTCTCCTCCACCTGCTCCTGTCAATGCATGAGCTGATCCTGCCATTAGCAGAAGAACAGTAGAAACATACAATAATTTTATGAGAGATCGTTCCATCATTTCATTCACCTTTTCGAACATTGGCTTTCTGCTGAACATGAAAGATAAGTAAAGAGAGCTACGAGACACTCGC
>JAHFZE010000232.1 GCA_020854785.1 Methanomethylovorans sp. | reverse complement strand
ATGAACAATGTTACGAATAAAGTCAGGAAGGCCAGAAAGTTGACTAATAATGTTAGCTGCAAAGTAGTTCCCTCCAATCCTCCTCCTGTACTGCCGTATATTGCGTCACCGAACATTAACGGATGCACAGAGCGCCATAAGCGGATAGAGAAAAAGCTAAGGGGCACGGAGACAAAACCCACTATTCCAAATACTGCTGCAAGCCTCGCTTTAGACTCGGGTTCCTCTATGGCCTGACGCAGCAGCAAATAGGTCACATAAACAAGGAAGAGTGCAAGGGACGTAGTAAGCCGTGGTTCCCATACCCAGTACCACCCCCAAGTAGCTCTGGCCCAGATGGAGCCGGTGATCAGCACCAGAAGAGCAAATACGACCCCTATCTCTGCTGCTGATCTTGCATAGATATCCCACTTCACTTCATGAGATCTGAGCTGCATTATACTTGCAGCAAGAACAATGAAAAAGGCAAGGTATGCAGTAATGGCTATGGGCATGTGAAAATAGAATATCTTGAAACTGCTATCCAGAACTTCCCCGGCACCGGATCTCATAACAGGCAAAGAGAAAAAGAGCATATACATTGCCATCAGCACGAGCACAGCTGTTACAAAGGTCAATATCCTTAATCTTTTATTATTCATGCTTTTGTCCCATGTTCTTTTCTATGGCCGTGTATTATCAATATTTTTTATCTAATTTTCCTGTCATCTTTCTATTTCATCCTTCTAGCTTATCCTTCCAGCGTATGATCGAACAAGAGACGTGCCAAGGTAAAGAAAACAATGTCGTAGACAGCAATGAGGCGCAGTTCTGTGATCATTCCGGTTATCCCTGTTCCTGCCAGTATCTTGCCTGTGGCCAGCACAGCAGGAATGAGCACAGGCACAAGCAGAGGAAGTAACAGCACAGGAAGCAGGATCTCTCTTGTACGGGTATTGACCGTGAGGGCAGATAATAAAGTACCGACCGCAGCAAACCCTCCTGTGCCCAGGAGTATCACTATTACCAGAGAAGGGATGTTTGGAATATTGTAGTTGAACAGCACCATGAACACAGGTATTGTGAGAAATTCGACAATAAGCATCAGGCAAATGCTGGATATGACCTTGCCGGTGTATATAGCTGCACTGTCCACAGGACATAGGCGTAACCCATCTAGGCATGCGTTCTCAGTTTCCGAGGCAAATGTCCGGGTGATGCCTAGTGTTCCGGCAAAGATGAAAGCTATCCAGAGCAATCCTGGTGCCAGGCGGTCAATGTTAGAAGAAGTGCTAAGCATGTCACTAAGGGACAGACTGAAGATCATCATGACCACCAGGGAGAAAACAAGCATGGAATTAAGCACCTGTTTTGTGCGTAATTCTGTACGTAAGTCCTTTGCTGCGATGTGAAGGCTGCGTATCATGTTCCTCCATCGAATATTGTGGTGTAGATGTTCCTGAGCTCTTCCACAGAAGCTATTTCGTTTTTTCTTGTGTCCACAGCTATCTTGCCATCACTAAGTAGTATCACTCTGTCACACATAGCGAATGCTCTATCTATATCATGTGTGACCATCAGCACAGTGGCTTTTTTGCTGTTCTCAAGAAGTATTTTCTCCAGATCACAGGCTGACCGCAGGTCCAGCCCTGTGTATGGCTCATCCATCAGGATAATATCCGGACCGTGGATAAGAGAACGTGCAATGGACAGGCGCTGCTTCATACCTCTGGAAAGCGTGCTGACCCTGTCCATGCACCGGTGTTCAAGATGCAGCTGTTCAAGAAGGAATTGTATCCTTACAGTAAGTTCACCTTGTGACAGTCCGTACATCTTCCCGTAAAAATAAAGATTTTCTCCCACTGTCAGATCGTTATATAAGTAGCTTTCATGTGAGATGACGCCTATCATCTTGCGTATCTCCACTGCCGATCTGCTGAGTTCCAGTCCACCGATCTTAACAGAGCCGCAAGAGGGTCGCACAAGGGTTTCAAGTATCTTGAGCAGTGTGGTCTTACCTGCACCGTTGGGACCCAGGATGATCACAAACTCTCCTTGTTCTATATTCAGGTCAATATCATGCAGTGCAACATGTCCGGTGAACCTTTTGGTAAGTCCTCTTGTAGAGATGATACTGCCCATGGGATAATAAATGACATGAGACTTAGATTAATATTGTGCCACAAAGATCATTACCTGTGGACAGAACCTGAAAAGACATCTCGATTCAGAAGAATTCATATGCACGTTCTCCTACAATGGCCACATTGCTGTAGCCCCTGGATTCCCAGAATCCTGCATAAGGCTGGTCGGTCACTTCGATATGTGTGATCCATTTTGCCCATTTATACCCATATCTGCCTTCGGCAACTAATTGCAGGGGAAAACCTCTGTCAGAAGTTAAGGTCACATTATTGAGCCTGTATGCCAGCATTATGTCCTTCTCCCTCAGATAATCTAGTTCCAGGGATGTGGAATAACCATCAGCACAATAGAATATTACATTTTCAGCTCCAGGTTGTAATCCAGAATCATTGAAAATGCTGTTTAAGGTAACACCTGTCCACCTGGCATCGAATCCCCAGCCCTCCACACAGTCCATGCGCACGAACCTGTCAGCTACAGGTAAAGCAAGCAGTTCCTCATAGGTAAGGTTCAGAGACCTGTTCACCATTCCGGTAACCTGAAGTGTATAAGTTTCCTTGTTGATGAACTGCGTTCCTTTTATGGCATTGTTACGCTGTTCATCAATTGAAGTAAGTTCTCTGCCATCGTAAAAACTATCTTCTTTTTCAGATGCATTCAATGTAGGAGTTTGTTGCTTTTCAACACAGCCACAAACAAGCAGAATAACTACCACAAATGTAATAGTGCTCATCCAGGCATAAAGAACCATTTTCAACGGCAGAGATGTTCACCTACGCATTTCGAGTATTTCAAGACCCTTGTCGGTCAGACGATATTTTCCCTCTTCTTCTTTTACAAGCTCCTGGTGCAGAAGGTAATCTATCTGGAATTTGAAGGCCGTTTCCTGTAGATTCAGGTTCTTAAGAAGGTCTTCTTTTGAGGCACCGTAAATCCCAATTTCTTTGATGAGATTACGCCGCACCGGATTGGAAGCAGCTCTGTTAAGCATGTCATGTTCTATCTTTTTAGCTTCACGGGGACCGGGCTTGGCCATGATCATATCGTCAAGATCGTCTTTTTCTACCACAAAAAAACCTCCTGTAAACTCCCATTTGAAAGCTATGTTATTAATATGCAACGGCCGGAGAGCCTCCACGAGTATCAGGTAAACACTTTTTGTGGGATGTTTCTGGATATAGCTATGTTATATGCCTTTTCATGCCTGTTCATTTGCATCTTTGCTGTTTTTTCAGTTGATGCGCCATTGTCAGGTTTAAGAAATATAAGTTTTCCATTCTCATATCTCATAGGCGAGCCTATAGCTCTGAAATAGTCGTTCTTTAAAGATTGCACGGCTGCAACAACAGTTTCCTGGTCATATTTGGAAGTACCCAGTTTAGCGAAAGCCGTGCCTACCAGCACACCATTGGCATGTAAAGCAAGGCGCAGACTCCATGTATCGCGGTCTACGAACTCATGTATCGTAATGGTTACAGAAGGTAGTCCCTCATCCCCATGATAAAGATAATTGGTTTCCATGTAAACATCATCCCATATGATCCAATCAATGAACATGAATTTAAACCACATGTTCACACAAGTAGGACCGATGTAAAAGATCGCTATTCTGAGGGATATATGTCTCACCAGTGGTGATACATTACGTATCAATGAACCTGTTCAAAGGTACAGATCTTTTGATGTTCCTCTGATCTTTCATGAAAACCACGTAACTAGAATTCTCTTTATCGAAGATGAAAATATATTCTACCTTGAAATATGCCCAGTGATCCACGTAAACTGACCTGGCATCTGAAATAGTAACTATAGAAGTGGTCGAATTTCCCTTTATATCGTACACAGGATAATCGATCTCCTGTGGCAAGCTGGAATCATACAATGCTGCAACTCTTGAGATGTATTCATAATTCTCTGTGGTTACATATTCATAAGAGTTCACTGGAATAAGATCGGATCTGTGTACGCCTTTCCAGTAACTTGCTTCAAAGATCTTATAATGCGTGTCATTAAAGCTGTATGCACCAAGGAACTTTCCGAATGATGTCGGTGCCATGTTCTGATATGAAATATCATAGTTTTCCGTGGCTGAGACATGTTCTGCCAGCATGAGTTTAACAACGGGCGCCAAAGCACACCAGATAAGAAAAACACATGACAAAGAAACTACTATTGTCCTCTTGTTCTTTTGCAGGTATCTGTATAAGGGGTCCATTTTTGGCCATTTCCCTTTATTTCTCTGATATTTCAGTAACACTATGAACAAAGGTATCAGAGAAACTACAGTTATAATAGGATCAAAGAAATCGAAAGCTCCCAGGGTAGAGCTCTCTTTTATAAAAGGGAAAAAAGGACGCATTTTCCAACTTGTTGCATAATCCAGGTAAACGTGACCAATCATTGCCAGAAAGCATGCTATCGTAAGACGAAGATTCTTCTCCATTATGTGGAGGAACAGCACAACTATGATAATGAACAATATGGAATGCATGAATTCCCGATGTCCCATTAAATAGAACAAACTGTTCCGTATCTCCGAGCTCAGGTTCTTTTCCAGCAGAAGGAATATACCATATGGAATGAAATCAAGATCAGGCAGTATCGAGAACAAAACAACCAGTTTACTTTCCCTTCCGCGCAATCCCAAAAGTAAAACAATGAGCAGACCGATTCCTGCGTGGGATAGAGAATTTACCATGTTTCACCATTACATATTCAATGCTAGGATATGTACCGCAATCATCTCATATAAATTTACTTCAATGACCATCTCTGTGAAGATCGACCGAAGTCTGACGAGAGGTTACAAGAACCATAAACTATCCACTGAAAAAGTATGTTAACTATCAAGGTTTTTTGAGGAAAGTTAACAGGTAAAAACGGTAAATTTAATTCGAACATTCAGGTTTTTAGGAACTTTGATGCAGCCGGATTTGCCCGACAGATCAGTACTTTCCTAAAGAGCGCGCAATTAACCTGTGCATCCCATGGATGCTCAATCCGTTACCAAGATACAGCATCGGACATCTGCCTATCAAGATATGGCCTGCTGCACCTGAAGCCATTTCACGCACTTTTTCAGTATCTGTCCTCCAGTGAACCCAAATATCCTTACAACCTCTGCCAATAAGATATTTTATGATGTCGGCAGGTTCCACGGCCGTGATACCTATTACAACTTTTTCCACTGGCAGGGACAAAACTTCAAGAGCAGCCTGGATCTGAGCTGCATCCATATCTTTGATGTCTAGGACCTGCACGGACATGCCTATCTTTTTGAGCTCATCGATGGTCAATTTGATAGCAGGCTTTGATCTATCGGTCACTATAAGGTAACTTTTCCCTTCCCAAAAGCTTTCTGAGTTAGTCATGCTATATCCTCTTTATCCATACATGGCACACTAGATCAGTTCAGCAAGAGAGGTAACTTTTTCTTCTTTTGATCTTGATAACATTGCCTCTATCCTCTTGAAGGCAGGTACGCCTGTACCTGCGGTATCAGCTGTCACAAGAGCATTTGCCCAGGGTCCATTGGTCATGAATGCTGTTCCAGGATGAGGCCGTTCAAGAACCGAACTCGATACTTTCAGTACTACTCTTCCGGAAGCATTTTTTGCAACAACCCGGTCCCCTGCTTTCAATCCCATTTTTTTCATATCGTCTTTATCCAGCCTGATGACAGAAGAAAGCTCTGTATATTCATCAGTGAATCTGGAATTTTCCTGGGAAGCGTTCTGGAATATGTCCCTGTGGGTAACTATCGTGAACTTGAACTCAGGTTCTGTGAGGAATTGTCCAAATCCCATCATATCTCCTCCATGATACGTGTGATTATCTGTTCATCTGCCAGTTTCTTTGTATCAATGATCTGTTTAAGTTCCACTTCCACACCATCCATACGCACCGCAGTGCCTCCGCACTCTACACCGCTAAGTGCAGATGGAATGGTCACTTTTGCCATCCTGGAGGTTAGGTTCTCGCAGGGATCAATGGTAATTAAAGGTACCTTGCTGAGTTTCTTTGCGATCGGTCCCGGCAGGCTTGCAAGTGGATCGGAGCCAATGATCATGGCTGCATCTATAACGTCACTGTTGATGAGTTCCACCACAGATTGCTGCGGTCCATGTTCTACTTTCTCTCCGCCAAAATACACCCTGTTGATATGCCCGGTCTCCCTGAAAAGAGTGTGATCGAAACCACGCATATTGTATTGTCCCACCATGGGTATAAGGTGGAATTTTGATGTTTCATTGAGCTTGTTCATTAATCTGAAGAGGGGGTCCAGCGAATTCAGGGAATATGTCATGCCAAGACCTGCAAACACTACTGCGAACTCTGCTTTCTTCAGTATATTTGCTAATTCCAATATCCTTTTGGGATCCATGTTGAACGATGTTTTTGGAACTTTATTGGATAGAGCATTAAGAAGAGCGTCCATGAATTCTGGATCAGTTCCTACCGGTATCTCGTAGAGCTTATCGCCACAGACGCTAGCAGTATCCGATCTCCTTACATCTATGATCACGGCTGTCCTGTCCTCTTCCCATCCTCTCTGGCGCTGTTTTCCCCGGGGAAAGTAAGAATACATGGAAAGATGTCGGGGATGAGAATGTGAAGGGTCCGCTCCCCAGAACACGATCACATCAGCCATGTGTCGCACTTCGTCCAGAGTGCAGGTCGGTAATTTTTCATTGAGGATAGCCTCAACCATAGGTCCCTGACAGAAAGAAGATGTATCATCGATATGCGCACCAAGTTTTTTTGCAAGCTCTATGACCTTTCTCTGAGCTTCCAGTGTGGAATTCCCATGCCCAAAGATAAGAGGATGCTTTGCTTCTTTCAGTATTCTGGCAGCTTCCATTATTGCAGTGTTTTCATCAACAGTTTTTCCATCCACTGTGCATGGCATGGGCGAACTGCAGCCTTTCATGCGGGCAACACCTTTCAGACATGCTGTATCGACTCCAATGATCCTGTTTTCCTGCAATTCCACTGTAATATCATCACATAGTAAGGCACAACCTGTGCAAACGAATGGACCGTTGTCCAAATTATATCACTCCTGAAAGGGTCATACAAATTCTATTGCTTTTGTGGGGCATGTGTCTATGCATGCATAACATAATGT
>JAHFZE010000099.1 GCA_020854785.1 Methanomethylovorans sp. | reverse complement strand
TCCAAATATCTCTTCAAGGAATGCCAGCTCCTGTGCAGTGGCCCTGGGATGCACAAGCAATCCTCTGTTTGTTGCCGTCCCAGCCATACCTACTGTTTTCAGACCTGCGATAGTGCCCCTATAAACATCCACGTTCAAAGTTTGTGAGATCACATCCATTGAGCGATCAGACAACTCTGGATGTACCAGGGCGACTGAATCGTTAGCAAGCACAATATTTCCAACTGCATTCAACTTATCAGGAAGACTGGAAATAGAAAGGTCGATACTTTCCAAGCCCTCAAGAGAACTGCCTCTGGGAACAATAAATCCAGTAGAATTACCTCTGATCATAGAACCTATGACACTGCTCTGGCCCAGTATGACCTCCATCACCTGGACATCCAAATGGTCAGCTATGAGGTCCGTAACACTTGCTTTTGTGCCGCATGGCACCAGAGCAAGGTCTTCCGTACATGTAGCGAAAACTCCTATGATGGGAGTATCCATTATATCCAGAGTAGGGATTATCATTTCAACATACTTCGCTTTCTGAAATAATATAAGACAGTATACTCAGGCAAGTTCTGCTTCTACTACTCCATCTTCAAACTTTGCAGCACGTATCCTTATAAACGATGGGGGCTTCTGCATACCCCTTTCCCATACCTTCTCATTAATGGTCGTGTGCAACTTTACCTGGTCAGATTCTACCTTCATGTGTTTTGTAAGGTAATTCCTTATGAGCGTCATAGCCTTATCAGCCCTTCTGTACCTGGGTAGTTCTTTTATTGAACGCAGGGGGATCGTATAGATCTGCTCTTTAACTGCATCTTCTGCCATCATCATCACCTACTTACTTCGCATCCAGATCGCTTCTTCTCCAGCTTCTTCTCTTAGGGTGACCTACAACCTTTCTGGCGGTCTTGATTATCACCCAAGTTGGAACCCTGTTGTTCTGCCTGTGTGCTTTTGCAAGCCTAATTTTTTGCCCTTTAGTATTCTGGCTCACTTGTCTCACCTATCTATGGAATCATAAATCGAATAAGATGTATATCAAAGTTTGGCTCTGTTGAGCATATTGCTGTTTATCGACATCAATTTACGGATATCTGCCGGTCATTCTTATATTATTTCTTACGGCCAATGACATGGGACTGAACATGCGAAGGAAAAAGCTTCCTTATCATATTTTCGCCATGCCGTTGACGTATGATCTCACGCAATTCTGTTTCATAATCTGCCTTGATCATCTCTGAACTTTGGCCTTCCTCTATTATCAGATATTTATTTACCAGATGATCAACAGCAGATCTGCCGTATCCCTTTAGCGGACATATGTATTTTATACCTGACCTGTCCTCAATGCTGCGGGACTGGCCAATGGTCAACACGGGAACACGGTCATCCCGGCGCACTCCATCAACAACCGCTGAAACGCCCTTCTCGCAAGCAAGCTTTTCCACAGCTGCATAATGAATATGGTTAATGGAGCTTCTGGGAAAGCCATCCTTTATGAGAAGACCATAGGCTTCTTCCAGCACCTGCCTGTCAAGTTCAAGGGTCCGATGAGGAAAGCCAAGCCTTTCTGCCGCTTGCCTGGCAACTTCGCCCACAGGGAACATACCGAAAGTGCATGTAACCAATTCTATCTCAAAGAATGGTTCAAGCAATATAGCCGACAGAGAACTGTCCTTTCCACCACTGAAAAGAACTGATGCCTTCATGACCTGAGATCATACCCTTGTTATACTGGTCTTGCGCTTCTTAGGCTGCATCTGGGCCAACAGCGCCTTTAATTTCTCATCAGTTATTTGAGACTGCAGGCGCCCATTCTGTGCAAGCATTATTAACTGGGATTCCAACTGTTCTACCAATTCTGGCCTGGACATCCTAAGGGTCGTCATACGCTCTCTTGCTTCAGGAGTAAGGATCTGCCGAAGAATGGATTGCTTCTTGGCCTCCAATTCGGCCTGCATCTGTTCCTGCTGATATGCAGCCTGAATATCGGGATGCATTTGAGCAGCCTGTTGGCGCTGTAATTGTTCAAGCCTTTTTCTGCGGATATCCTCAAGTTCACCTGCCATGCAATCACCTGTGAATATACTATTGACTTACAGCAATATTGGAAGTTAATCTACCGTTGACTGGCAACTTAGTATTTTGCAAGTTCCGGGATCTTCTCTAAGAGTGTTTGTTTGACCTCATATGCAGTATTGTCCAGCATGGATTGACCGGCCGGGGACACAACACGACCACTCTTCAAAGAGCGAACGAAACCTGCCGCTTCGAGCTGTTGTGCAGCTTCCCTGGCAATTGAACCGCTTCCTTTGGCCTTTCTATATGGTTGGGAGCCCATGTCTTTTTTACCTCCGTAGACAGACCTCAGTCTCTCTACGCCGATAGGACCATCTGTATATATAGTCCTTAACACCGCGGCACAGCGAATGTACCACCAGTCATTATTCGTGGGAGCAAGCTCCTTGTGGGCACCGGTCTTAACATAGGCCGCCCATTCAGGAGGTTTTACATGCTCATTCTCCTTCAACTTTTCTGCTACCTTAGAGATCAGGTCACTTGCAGGAACATCATATAACGTAGTCATTCTATTCTCCCTGGATTAGGTAATTTATTTTCAGATAATTGGACTCAGCATCTGGAAACTTAGATACGGTGGAGTATTGGTTTTAAACTCTCAGTTAGTATATACGCTTTTCGGCAGAAAGGAAAGATCTATTTTCTGAAGGTCTGTTCCCTTCCTGGACCCACTGAGATATATTCTATGGGTACGCCTACCCTTTCCTCAAGATATGATACATATCTGCAAGCTGCTTTTGGCAGATCGGAGAACTGGCGTACATGTGTAAGATCATCTGACCATCCCTCCAATTCCTCATAAACAGGAGCACACCTTGCAAGATCGGCAGTGAGCTCCGGGGGGTATTCGATGGACCTACCATCCAGTTCATATCCGACACATACTTTCAATGGGTTTATGTCAGAAAGAACATCAAGCTTTGTCAGAGCAAGTTCCGTATAACCATTAAGGAAAACAGCTTTCTTTACCAAAGGCAGATCAAACCATCCGCAGCGCCTTGCCCGACCAGTAGTGGTGCCAAACTCTCTCCCAACCTGTTGGAGCTGTTTTCCCACATTATCCTCCAGTTCGGTAGGAAGAGGACCTTCACCTACACGAGTGATATATGCCTTGACTATACCCAGCACATTATCCACTTTGGTGGGCCCGACCCCCAGATTGGCACATGCAGAACCAGCAATGGTACAGGATGAAGTAACAAATTTCTGGGTACCGTGTATCACATCAAGATGTGTGCCCTGCGCACCTTCAGCAAGAACACTTTTGCCCTCTTCCAATGCCCTGTTAATCTCCAGAGATACGTCCGTCATATAAGGTGTAAACTGTGCACCCAGTGAAACATAGAGATCAATGGATCCACCATCCATAACAACAGATGGATCACCACCTAGCTCCCGGATGGAATTCTCCTTCTGGGAAGCCAGTTCTCCAAGCCTTGCAAGGAACCTCTTCTTGTCTGTAAGATCAGCTAAGCGTATTTCATCTCTTGCAACTTTGTCTATATATGCAAAACCTATACCTTTTTTAGTTGTTCCTATCTTCTCTGAACGACTCGACTCTTTCAGTCCATCGAGTTCAATATGATATGGCATTATAATGCTGGTCTTGGCATCGATACCCAGCTTATCGGGACCGATATGTATCCCACCCTTAGAAAGCATTTCCAGCTCCTGTGCCAGGGATAGGGGATTGAGTACCGTGCCGGGACCTATAAGCACCCTGGAATCCAGCAGAAAACCTGAGGGTATGAGATGTAGTTTGTAGATAGCATCACCGACCTTAACAGTGTGGCCGGCGTTATCTCCCCCTTGGAATCGGACCACAAGATCGTATTTATCAGATATAAGGTCAACTATTTTCCCTTTGCCTTCATCACCGAACTGAGCACCTGTAATGATCGTGAACATAGGATGCAGATGAACGTAGATGCATAATAATTTTGTGATGCAGACCTACAATTCCTCGTCGAACACTACCATGCGTGTACCTTCATCAAAAGGATCGCTGTCGTTCTTACTACATCGCAGAGCACGTGCATTACCCATATCAAGCAAAGTGTCTATAAGTTTTTCAGCCAGGTTAAGTGTTACATTGAACTCTGATTGCATCATGTAAATTGCATCCTGCCGTTTGATGGAAAAATTACAGGAATTTGATCTGCGAGAAGATCCACATGAACTGTATAGTTCACATCTTTGAACCCTGGAACTGTTTTTGAAGTGCACAGCAAGTCCATGCCATGAATAAACATTGTGCAAACCTTTGATACCATATAGATTTGATTTGCTCTTATCCTGGATATTAGGCATATTAATAAATATATAAAATACTTATAAATAAGTAATTGTGATTCGAGCAAGAATGCAATAACTAAGCTCTATATGTTTACCATTGTACAAAACAACTACAACAATTGATAGCAATGCTCTGGATAGTAGAAAAGGTATATATAGAGATAAGGAATAAGGACAGGACAGTATGTTAATATCTATAGGATCTGCAGCGTTAGTAAGTGCAGTAGCATCTGCCACCACAAAAGGTGCACCCACATCGATGACCACAGCTATGTACCTGCCTGAATATGGAGTTCTTGCTGTCTTTGCAGTGGTGATGCTACTCTGTGCAAAGCTTATGTTATCAGCATCCACAAAATGGAACAATACCATCAAATGCTCACTGGACATGAGCATCATACCACTGCTGATATCTTTCACTGCTATAGTGGTTTACAAGATAATTACGATAATCTGAGTGGTACACACAATAGCATTGATCATTGTGATTAATAAAAATCAATATAAATGAGGCCGGATTATCAGTTTCTTCTGGGTCCACATTTTAGTTCATGTCTTAAATGGAACTTATTAATCATTTTGAATGCCTGTATAAATAGTTATACTTATCTATATCTAAAGGCATACAAAAATTAACAAGCAGTAATTGGAATTTTTTTCGATGAGCTTTCAAAAAATGAACGATAAAACTTTGCCTTAATTTTGCCTAATTCAAAGTTCATCCTTGAGATCAACGAATATGTACTTATCAGATTATCCCAAGCCCCGGTCCTAACAAAGGTATAATGCTGAAAAGGAAGACATTGACAAGACCGTGGGTAAGAGCGACAAAGGGCAAGCTTCGGGTTTTAATGAACATGTAACCAAGTATGAGACCTACCAAAGATGCAAAAATGATCCCATAGCCTATTCCATGAGTGGCACTCATAACACCAAAAAGTAAACTAGTAGCGATGAGCCCTAGTGTACGACCAAATACACCTTCAAGCCTCGTTTGCAGGAGAGATCTGAACACAAGCTCCTCCACCAAGCCTACACAAAAGATCATGATCAAGGCAATGTCAACCATATAATAGAAAGACAAACTTGGAACAAGAGGAACAGTAGGATAGATATAGTATTCCACTTCTGCTATCAGCAGAGCGATCACTAATGAGAGAGGCAGGTAAAGAAGAAACTTCTTGAAAGACAGACCAAGCTGTACCGAGGAAAAGTTCTGATGCCTTATTATAAGGAATATGGGTATGAACAATGGTATATAGACATAGAAATACCGATATAAGACCATCTCAGAGAATACAGGCATGGAGAAATTGATCAGCCTTAAAAGAGGCAAGAGCATAAGAGCCTGTAATGCCCAGGCTATATATTTATCCTTAATACTGACAGTACTTATGGACACAGCTATAAGAATAAGAGTATGTAGCAGGATAGCTGCTCCCCTTGTTCCTGAGAACATAAGGAATTCGGCAAGCACTATGAACAAGATAGTAAGCAGAACAGGACGTACGGACCTGGTAGCTAAACGGGAGAAATCATGCTCCTGCCGTTTTTCATGAGCATTTTCTTCATTAGGCTGCATTTATACACCTCGCGTTACATTGACCCATAGATGAAGATCCCTGTAAGGAACTGTTAAATTATCATTCTTATAGAGCAGGAACTGTAATTTCATATTATCACCAACAGAATTCGGAGTGAATTCCACTGGCCTCTCCCAGGTAGCATTATGTTCCAAACTGAAACTCTTAATATTGGCTGGAATTGAAAGCGACTCGTTGTTCAGTCTAATGTCAATTGTATATTTAATAAGCTCATATTCGTGGTTGACCACACCAACGATCACTTCGCCACTATCCCCAAGGGTGAAGAGAGTGGTGTAATTATCCGCCTTGCCATCCATACCAAGAATATAGAATTCCGTGAACTTTTCACCTTGCTTGGGAGTTACCACAACATAAACAAGTGCCACCACAGATAACAGAACCGAGATCACAAGAATTATGGTTAGAATACGGTCCAACCTGTTTTCTGGTTGATCGCTGACTGGTTGTTTAAGGGCTGCATAGACCTCACCTGATGACACCGAGAAAGCCTTTTCAGAGGGGAGCTGAGCTCTCCTGTAGAACGCAACCATACACATCAAGAGAGTAAAGACCGATAAAGAGACCAATATTGGAATAAGCCTTATACCCCAGGACGTGTAGTTAAGCCCGAGACCTATCAGCGGCACTACTGCAATACTCAGACCGAAACCCAATGCAAGGCGCTCAATTCCATCCAGGTCGTCCTTTCCCGGAAATAGAGCGGCCATCAGAGCATATCCTGGAAGGAAAAGTACCATAGGCAAACCTAGCATAGTACGGATGGGTGTTGAAGCCAGCTCCGGTACTAATATGAATAAGTTCGTAAGCAGTACCAGAACGGCAACAATAGGAAGATCAATAGAATTATTCCTTTTATTTGGCATGGCTACCCCTGTGATGTAATTCATAGTAATTGAATGTTTCTGAAAGAGTTTTTATAAAGAAACTTGATCAGTTATATAGAGCCCTATTTGCTAATCCAGTATTATATTTACATATTTTTATATTTGTTTGTGACGAAGCAATAGACAGATCGAACTGTAATTTTTATAGATAGTTTTTTGCTTCAATATAATCCACTATATTTATATTACAATTGTGCATATCTTTTATAGGAAATTCTAACTTGACTTATCAAAAGGATCACAGATTTGTCTTATATGGATATTTTTCCATTTATGACATTTAAGTTCTGGTATGACCTGAACTGTGATAGGAAGGATCCTGAAATATACAAGGGGGTTCAGTACATGGACAAAATGACAAAAGTAGGCATTCTTGGTGCAGCTGCTCTCATAGGTGCAGGATTAGCAGCATTGTCTGAAGAGAGGATTAGAGAGTTCGTTAAGGAAAAGGTTGATACTGGTGCTCTGAGCAAAGAGGAAGGCAAGATACTGGTGGAGGACCTGGTCAGCGAAACGAAAAAACAGAGGCTAGATCTGGAGAAGAACATTGTGGAAAAGATCCGTGCTACGGTCCTGAAAGCCGACAAGCAACTTGCGAACCTGGAGGAAAGGATAGACGAAACAAAGATCCAGGAACTTGAAGCTGAACTTGAGAGAATTAAAAGTCTCCGCAGAACTGAAAATAAAGGCTGATAAATATAGAAAAGAAAAGTGTTGTCCTTCCTTTATTTTTTAACTACAGGATGGACCTCTTTTTTACCACTGCTCGTATATTATAATCCTAATAAGAGAGCAAAGGATCATTTGATTTTTGTTTGAATAAAAAAAGCTAGCATCAGGCCGCAAACCAACCTTTGGTCCTCAGGCATATCTTTACCAGCATCAGCATCACAGGCACTTCAATAAGCACACCCACTACAGTTGCAAGTGCAGCGCCTGATGAGAGACCAAAAAGTATCGTTGCAGTTGCAATGGCAACTTCGAAATGATTGGATGCACCTATCATAGCCGATGGAGCAGCATCTTCGTAGCTCAGATGCAGACCCTTGGAGAGCACATACCCTAACAGGAAGATGAATGTAGTCTGGATGAACAGTGGAACAGCTATCCAGAGGATGGTAAGTGGTTGTGCGAGAATGGTCTCACCCTTGAAGCTGAACAACAGGACAAGTGTTATCAGCAGGGCTATGATGGTCACAGGAGTCAGAATGTGGACAAAACTTGTGTTGAACCACGCTTCGCCTTTGCTATGGATAATGATTTTTCTGGATATATAGCCAGCCGCAAGTGGCAGAGCTACATATACACCAATGGAAAGGGCCAGCGCCTGCCATGGCACCGGAAGTTTGCCCACTCCAAGCAGGAAACCTCCCAGGGGACCGTAAAGGAACAGCATTGTCAGAGAGTTGATAGCGACCATCACAAGAGTATGTGCATCATTGCCCCTCGCAAGAAAACCCCATACCAGCACCATGGCAGTACATGGGGCAATACCCAGAAGGATACATCCTGCCAGATAACTGCGCCATAGAGGTATTTCCAGCATTTTCACACCATCCACCAGCACAACCGTACCTTCACCATAGGCTGCACCTACCGGCAGATCAAGACCAAAAGGCATTTTGACAAGGTCTGTTGCCTCCGGCCCGATAAAACCCAAAAAAAGAGTTCCCAGGAAAAAGACCGAGATGACATACATCGTAAAAGGCTTTATTGCCCAGTTGATGAACAGAGTAAGACCCACGGGTTTGAAGTTCTTCCCGGCTTTAAGTACCTCCCCAAAATCTATCTTCACCATGATAGGATACATCATGAAGAACAGACAAATGGCTATAGGTATCGAAACTACAGGCGCTTCATTAATATAGATGGACAGGCCGTCCAGATACAAAGCTACACCGGGAGCGAATCTTCCCAACAGTATTCCCGTAATGATACAGAGGAGCACCCATATTGTAAGGTACTTTTCAAAAAAACCGAGACCTTTGGGTTCCTTGGTAATGCATGCTTCTGTTACCATATATTAGCCTCTTTTTCTGATGATTGCTTATTGATATTTTAGTACCATGATGTTTCAAATGAAATTGAAATATTTCTTCTATTTATACCTACGTAATTTATGAATATAACACCACAAGTTTGACATCAAAGTATGTTGATATGAATGCTTATATAGGATTCAGTTTTCTCTTCAATATCATGAAATGCTGTCCTGCTGACAAAGACCTAAAAGAAGAATGGGAGCATGAATTGGAAAATGAAGCAAGCATAGATGAAAAAGAGATAAATAAGCTATGTAACATGTTCAAAGTACTAAGCAACCCCATTAGATTGAAGATCGTTTTCCATCTTTTAAAACAAGATTACTGTGTAGGAGCATTAGTTTATGTGCTGGGAGAAAAGCAGAACCTTGTTTCTCATCATCTGGCTATAATGAAAGAGAATGGGATTGTTGATTCCTATAAAAGTTCCAGGTACACGTTTTACCGATTACGGTCCGAGGTACACCTTATGTTAAGCAGCAGAGATATTACCAAGAAAAATGAAAATTAGCTAAGACCAATGATCAATAAGACCTTTCATCGCCCTGCAACAAGCCAGTTCGAAGCTCATGGGCCCAGTTCTTTGTTCTTTTAAGAGGTACAGAGATCCATGATCATCTTTTCCAGCCTTGACCTCTGGATACAGCACAGGACTCCAGCAATTCGCATATATCTTTTGCTCCATTCAGCTGTTCTGACAACTGTCGCATAGATTGTGCATTCCCTGCAAATTTTCCATTGTACACTATATCTTTGATATGCAATAGTATTTCTTCAGGAGAGGCAGAATAACCAAGACAGTACCCTAGTTCGTTTTCTGCTATTACTGAAGCATTGTTCTGCTGTTCGGTATGGGCCCTGTCAGGAAAGGAGAGCACAGGAATACCAAAGCTCAGGGTTTCCATCAAAGTACTGTGACCTCCCGGAGCAATAATGACCTGAGAACTTTTAATATATGGGAACTGGTCACTGATGAATTGCAGGATGCGGACATTAGGAGGTAATTGCGTAAATTTAGCAGGGTCCACACTAGGACCTGCAAGTAAAGTATAGTGTATCCCATGATCCGTCTCAGCTGCATTGATGACCTTTTGAAAAATGGGTTCTCTGTAGCCGAAGCCACCTACCGTTGATAAGACATGGGGATGCTGTACGGCCGCAGGCACAACCTCCTGATAGGTCGAACCTATCACAGGCCCGCTATAAACTACTTTTTCCATGAGCTTATCATCAAAACTGATATTTTTCCTGCATATTGTATATGGCATGGGATAATCAGGAATAATGATGCCATCAACTATCCTGAACGCTCCTGAGTAGAATTTTTTTACAAGGGAACCCAGGAGTCTGCTGGAGACACCTTTGTTCATGAAAAATTCTTCCATGTTGGATTGATTTATTATGATATAGCATGGCACTTTCATAGCCTTTGAGCCCATGATACCTGTAAAATAACTGTCAGATACGACCACATCTGGCCTTACTTTCTTGACAAGTCGTTTGATCCTGAGAATACCCAGAAAACGACCTTTTTTCACAGTTTCCAGAATAGAAGCCTTAAGGTCAAGTGCACCTGCTTCACCCACCAGAGTGACCTCAGAAGGAATTGTGCTTACTATATAGCCTTTTCTTTCGATCAGCTCCTGTGAATAGCCGTATGCACCAAAGTGCACTTCATGACCAGCAGATAAAAGCTCTCTGGCAAGAGCAATACAACGGCTTGTGTGCCCAAGCCCTTCCCCGCAAACAAGTATCAAAGTTCTCATAAAATGAATCCTTTGGAATATACATATATAAGTGAGTAGTTTCAGTATACTTTGCCTTGATCCTGCAGATCAGGCTCACATCATGTAAAAGAGAAAGAAGATATATTTATTCATTCTGGCACAACATACGTATAAGAAAAGCAGTCAACCACATTTACAGTTAATAAAAGTTCATTATGCTTTCGATCTCTGAGATCTGGGACCTTTTTGATAGCATGTAGAGGAAGAAAGGCAAACCTGAAGTGGACAATTTCTGGATAGATCTCATTGTAAACCTGTTAACATGCGGATGCTCTGCAAGCTTCCCGTTTGAAGCAAACTTTACAGCTCTGTCCAACAAGCTGACACCTGTGGAGAATTCGGTTCCAGCCTGTCGGTCCATGCTGAAAACAAGTTCTATCCAGGCACTAAGCTCCTGAGTAATATGTTTCCAGATAGGCTGATCCATGATAAGATAATAATTACCCATACTGATGTTGTTGAAATACTCTCTGAAATCGTCACCTTTTGCCATTGTATATACGGCCCCGATACCACCGGTATGGCTATCCGTGGTAACAGCCATGCCTTTTCCAAATCTGTGAGCTAGTGCCATAGCAAACAGATTATTCTGTTTAAGGTCCTGCATGTTATATTCTATTACGGGGAAATGTTTTGCTAGCTCCGGAACTGCAAGCAGGTTTGGCTTTTCCCCTACTGCGAACCAGAAAGGGTGATTATACATGTAAAGAAGATCATTCTCTTTGAGAAAATCAATCACCATGAAGATATCGTGAGCTTTTGTTGCTATAGAGTGCACATCCCTGAACTGTTCACCGTCAAATTCGAAAACATTGATGTGTACAGTGTGTCCAACATTACACATATCTGTAACAGATAATTCTACACCAGGGGTCAGCTTTTCTTTTTTCCAGCCCAGCATTTCAAAAGCTTGTACAGTGTCGTGATCAGTGAAAGTTACATGGTCCATACCTTTCGATATGGCTTTTTCAAATAGTTTTTGTGGATGAACTACACTGCTTTTAGGGACATCATATGAACAGCTGGTGTGCACATGCAGATCTGCCCTTTGCCATCCCTCATCCACTAGCTCCATAGCTTTCTCTGATGAAAGCACTTTTTTTATGGAAAAACGTGCTCTTTTGTGCAATGTACACACATCCCTATTATAGAGTCAAAGTACATGTTAGGTTAAGATGATTTTTTTATAAATATATTACCCTTATAGAATATAGTAATTTTATTAACTATATATCTTATTGGTGAATACGATATAAGCCAGAAAATAGAGTAGAGAATAGGATTGATCAGTAGATGCAAATGAGATTTCTGATACTGATGTGTGGAGAGGGTTTAGGCCATACAGGCAGATGCATTGCCATAGGAAAAGAATTGCTGGCCGCCGGCCACAAGGCAGATTTTGGTGCATATGGTTACTCAAAGGAACTTATAGAAAAAGAAGGATACAATGTACACAAAATACCCCAGGAGCTCAGATTGGTAGGAAATTCCGGGACATTCGATCTGAAGGGATCCATAAAGAGTACCTTGTGGGCTATGGATATTACAGGAGGCTACAACCTATTGAACCTACTTACAAATTCAAGATATGATGCAGTTATTTCAGATGGCTATTATCTTGGTGTACTTGCTGCACACATAAAAAATATCCCGGTGTATATAATCGTTAATCAATCCAATATGATAGAATTCTTTAAAGAAAAAGGGATTTTCATGAGCTTGCTCGGATGGGCCACAAAGATGTTCTATGGAAAGGTGTATGATATTGTCCACACCATCATTGTGCCTGATTTCCCCTTGCCTTATACCATTTGCAGGAACAATCTGTCCTTTTCAGATAAAGTACAACACAAGATCAATTACAGTGGACCGATCATACGTAAGGGGTCAAAGAAAGCAACTTCTAAAGAACTTATGCATCCTCACGTACTATGTACTATAGGGGGATTCGGTTACAGGTTTCCGATATTACAAAAAGTGATTTCCACCGCAAAATTAGACAAGGACATTCACTATACAATTGTTACGGGCCCTAATATCAGACCTGAACAATTGGATGAAATACCAGGAAATGTAGAAGTGCAGGACTTCATATCTGATCCTTTCTCCTATTACAAGAGCACAGACATAGTGATCAGTGCCTGTGGACATGGAACTACTATGGAAACCCTTAGCTATGGAGTTCCCATAATGGCGTTCCCGGACAGGGGACAAAAGGAACAGGAGAACAATGCACAACTCATAGACGAAATGGGATATGGGAAAAAGATGGATTATGAAATATCTTCCGATTCACTGCTCATATCTATCAGAGAAGTGCTTGAAAGCAGTGAAATAAAAGAAAACGCTAAGATGCTAAAGAAGTTGGCATCAGAAATGGAAGGTGCTATTTTCATGAGAAAATTACTGGAAGAGGATCTTGGGGCATACGGTCTACCAAATAATGGAGAAATGCCAACAAACTGAGATGGTCCACCAAGACTTTATCTGCCATACCCAGCAGTTGAGGATCTACATAAGTAGGTATACCGATACAGTAAATGCCAGCCTTTTTTGCAGCTTCGACACCATATGGAGCGTTCTCAAAAACAATACAATTTGCAATATCTGCTCCAAGAGACCCTACTGCTTTGAGATATGGGTCTGGATCTGGTTTTCCATTGAGAACATCATCACCAGATACCACTGCATCAAAATCCACATTAAAGTATCTCTCAAGTATACCATTAACGGCATTACGATCTGAACCCGAGACCACAGCAAGCAGATAGTTACTGGAAAGAGATTCCAGGCACTCATTGATACCTGAGAAAGGTTTCACGTCCATTACATTGAAAAGAGCCCGCTTTCTGACCGCTATTGAAGAAAATGATTCGAATGAACCGGAAATGCCTTTCCCATACAGGATATTTTCCACGATACCTCTGTCATTTGATCCTTCCAACGCGTAAATAGATTGTGGAGATATACTGATACCTGCTTCTGAAAATGCCATCTCCCAGGCAGCAGCATGCAGGTGCATTGAATCCACAAGCACTCCATCCATATCAAAGATAAGGGCCGGTTTCATACTATATAGATACGAGATAAAATATATAAAAGTGTTGGAAATTCATATCCAGCATGAAATGTATTTTAACTGAAACTGGAAAGACCGTTCATATCCAGCGTTGCAAAATAGTCATCCACAGTTTCAGCCCTGCGGATCTGCACAAAGCTGCCATCTGGTCTTAGCAGGATCTCTGCGGACCTTAATTTACCATTGTAGTTGAAACCCATAGCAAAGCCATGAGCTCCTGTATCATGGATGACCAGAATATCCCCGCGCTTCACTTGCGGAAGCATCCTGTCGATGGCAAATTTGTCATTGTTCTCACACAGGGAACCAGTGACATCGTACTTGAACCGTGGCTGCTCTTTCTCCTTGCCAAGAACAGTAATGTGATGATATGCACCATATATCCCGGGCCTCATGAGGTTGGCCATACATGCGTCAGTGCCAACGTAGTCCTTATAGATGTGCTTCATGTGACGGACCGTTGTAATAAGATAACCATAAGGACCTGTTATGACACGCCCGCATTCCAGATAGATCCGAAGAGGAGCCAAACCGTGCGCTTCAATGATCTTTACATACTCTTCCCTGACACCCCTGGCAATGACATCATACGGAACCGGCTCCTGATCAGGGCGGTAAGGTATACCAATGCCTCCGCCAAGGTTCACGAACTCGAACCTTATGCCAAGCTCACTGGAAATATCAGCTATGAGCTCGAAAAGGATCTTTGCTGTTTCTACAAAGTATTGAGGGTTCAACTCATTGGATGCCACCATGGTGTGCAGACCAAATCGCTTCACACCTTTATCCCTCATGTACCTGTATCCCTCAAAGAGTTGCTCACGGGTAAAACCATACTTAGCTTCCTCCGGTGTGCCGATTATTGCATTGCCTTCCTTCAGAGGACCTGGATTATACCTGCAGCATACAAGTTCAGGCAGACCTGCCTCATCTTCCAGGAACTTGATATGGCTGATATCATCGAGGTTTATTATAGCACCCAGTTCCTTTGCCTTCCTGAACTCTTCTGCCGGTGTATCGTTGGAACTGAACATGATAGATTCACCCACGATCCCTGTCCTCTCTGCAAGTAATAGCTCAGGAAGAGAACTGCAATCTGCTCCAAAACCCTCTTCTTTAAGAACCTTCATAATATATGGGTTTGGAAGAGCTTTCACAGCAAAGAACTCCTGAAAACCCTCCAATATGCCGAAAGCTTCTTTCAGTCTGCGAACATTCTCCCTAATGCCTTTCTCATCATACAGATGAAAAGGTGTGGGATGTTGTGCAATTATCTCAGAGATCTTTTCTTTTGTGAAAGGGAGTACCTTTGATACCATATTCTATCCTCTGGGCCAAAAAGGCTTATATGAATCGTCATATAACGATAAATGGAATAGACTATACCTGCTTAGATAAATACCCATTGGGAAATCCATGATCAATTCGTAGTTATAAATAAAATAAGACGATGTACAATGGAAGATACAATGTCCGGAAATTCACTTTCAGAAGGCCAGAAAGCACCTTTATTCTGCCTGCCAGACCATAATGGAAAAGAAAAATGCCTCAAAGACCTTAAAGGGAAATGGGTCATACTTTATTTTTATCCCAGGGACAATACAGCTGGATGTACAAAGGAGGCTCAGGACTTCACTTCCCTTAGAGACGCATTCGAAACAGAAGGAGCAGTGATCCTGGGCGTGAGCAGGGACAGTATAGCCTCACATCAGAAGTTCATTGAAAAAAAGGAACTGGGAATAACACTGCTTTCTGACAAAGAGATCAGTGTGCATAAGCTCTACGATGTATGGCGCCTGAAAAAGTTCATGGGTAGGGAATCCATGGGCACTGTAAGGACAACATTCCTTATAGACCCGGAAGGCAGCATTGTAAATATATGGAACAATGTGAAAACAAAAGACCATGCTCAAGCTGTACTGGACAGGTTGAGGTCAATGAAGAAATAAAAAATGATAATTAAATATCCAATTTGCCTGAAAGGTGTAAAAAGATAAGGATATAACCCAAAACCAGCACTAACAATGATATTAACCAGGCCCACTTTAAGATCCGTGCCAGGTTCTGAGGTTTTCCAATTTCTATGAAAAAACGATCGACCACATTGGGCCGATCTTCTTCAGGTTTTCCAGATCCCATAATATGAGAATCTTATCCTTTGATCTTCTTGAGCCTGAAAGTGTTCTCTCTTTCCATCTCTTCCAGACGGAGCCTGATGAAGTCCATAGATTCCTGCAATTCAGGAATCACCTTGAACTCAAGAGCATTTACACGGCGTTTGGTCTTTTCGATATCATCGAGCAGCTTCTTCATAGTGGTTTCGATCTCTGCTGCAACAATGATGTTCTCCACCAGCTTCTCATAGGCGTCTGCAGCCTCATCGGTATAGGAACTGGTTCCCAGTATACCATAACCGCGCTCATTTATGGACTTACGCACACTGGAAGACTCGATCTTAGGGACCACAACACCCATTATGTTACGGCTTTCAAGTTCGATCTGGGGAATGTTCTGCAGGGCGAAAGCTGTAGATTTGACGGTAAAGATACCGTCAACAGCATTTGCAATACCTATCTTCTTATTTGCCACTTCATAGGCCTGGTCCAGCTCAGATCTAACATCCTTTGCTTTGCTAAGGATATCGAAGAACTCAAGGATCAGTCCATCCCTCTTCATTTTAAGTAACTTGTGGCCACTTTGAGAGAGTTTGATCTTCTTCTTGAGCTCTATAAGCTCCGAACGGGTTGGTTTAACATCCTTTGCGCCCATGTTCGTTCACCAGTTCCCCTTTAGTTGCTCTTCTTGTGAGCAGGGTGGTACTTCTCTATGAACTTGTTGTCTACTCTTGTAAGCAGTGCTTCCGGGAGCTCTGACAGAATAGACCATGCAACGTTCAGTGTATCCTCAATGGATCTGTCCTCGTTCCTTCCCTGACGCACGAACCTGTCCTCGAAAAGGTCTGCAAATTCCAGGATCCTCTGGTCCCTCTCGGACAATGCTTCCTTGCCTACGATAGCCACAAGTCCTCTGAGGTCACGACCTTCTGCATATCCTGCATACATCTGGTCTGAAACTGCCTTGTGATCATCCCTAGTCTTACCTGCACCGATACCGGAGTTCATAAGACGGGACAGAGATGGAAGCACGTTGATAGGGGGATAGATACCTTTTCTGTGCAGTTCCCTTGAAACCACTATCTGACCTTCGGTGATATAGCCGGAAAGATCTGGAATGGGGTGAGTTATATCGTCACCTGGCATTGTAAGAATGGAGAACTGTGTAACAGATCCTTTCCTGCCTTTTATGACACCTGCACGCTCATAGAGGGATGCAAGATCAGTGTACATGTAACCAGGATAACCTCTACGTCCAGGCACTTCTTCACGGGCTGCACCCATCTGACGCAATGCCTCACAGTAGTTGGTGATATCCGTAAGGATAACAAGCACATGCATATCATGTTCATATGCAAGATATTCAGCTGCTGTAAGGGCCATCCTTGGAGTGATGATACGCTCGACCGCTGGGTCATCTGCAAGGTTAAGGAAAACCACTGCTCTTTCCAGTGCACCGGTCTTTTCGAAATCCTCCATGAAGTACTGGGCTTCCTCGTTGGTAATACCCATTGCAGCAAACACTACTGCAAAAGCTTCTTCTGAGCCTGGCACCTTTGCCTGTCTTGCGATCTGCAGAGCGATCTCGTTGTGCGGAAGACCGGAGCCTGAGAAGATGGGCAGTTTCTGGCCTCTTACTAGCGTGTTAGTTCCATCGATAGTGGAGATACCTGTCTGAATGAATTCCTCAGGGGGCATCCTTGAATACGGGTTCATTGATGCACCGTTCACATCTATCCTGTCTTCCGGAACTATGCGGGGACCCCCATCAAGAGGCTCACCGGAGCCTGAAAGGATACGACCCAGCATGTCCTTTGAAACGGGCAGCTTAATGGTCTCACCAGTGAATACGACCCCTGATTCTTCGTTGAGTCCGCCGGTACCTTCGAAGACCTGTACAGCTACTATGTCAGCTGATGTATCGAGTACCTGACCTCTTTTGCTGCTGCCATCTGGCAGGTTGATATTCACAAGTTCACCGTAACCCACTGGTTCGGTCTTCTCGATGAATATGAGAGGGCCTGAAATCTCTATTATAGTCTTATATTCCTTGGTCATTTTAATTGCCTCCAAGATTTGCGAACTCAGAATCCATCTTTTTCATGACCTCATCAAGTGCTTTGTCGAAGTCTTCTTCAAATTTGACTTTTGCTAGCTCATCCTTGGACTCAAGGGCCAGAATATCTTTCATTGGAATACCTGCCGTAAGAGCAGTTGTTGCCATATCACTGTATTTTGAAATGGCCTTTAACAACTTGTACTGCTTATCGAACGAACAGTAAGTGTCCACAGGGTGGTATGCATTCTGCTGCAAGAAGTATTCACGGATCATACGGCATATTTCCAAGATAAGCTGCTGGTCCTCAGGAAGAGCATCCGAACCCACTAGCTGCACAATTTCCTGCAGTTCGGATTCGCGCTGCAACAGATCCATTGCATTATCTCTGAGATTGTTCCAATCCGGAGCCACGTTCTCATTGAACCATCCTGAAAGCGAGTTGGTATAAAGACTGTAACTGGTAAGCCAG
>JAHFZE010000273.1 GCA_020854785.1 Methanomethylovorans sp. | reverse complement strand
TAAAAAGAGCGGACTGCCAGGAAATCTGATGGTGAGCTTTTCTGTGGGAATGACATTCATTTATGGCGGGGTGTCGGTAGGATCACCTTTTAACAACATTGTATGGCTTTTTGGCATCATTGCCGCATTAATAGATCTGGGAGAAGAGATAGCTGCCGATGCAATGGACATACAGGGAGACCTTCTTATCGATTCAAGGTCCCTGGCAATAAAATACGGGAAAGCAGTTGCTCTGCGGATAAGCAGCTATATTTTCCTTTTTGTTGTTCTGCTGACATCTGTGCCTTTTATATTGGGGTGGCTGCCAGCCATTTATCTGGTACCGATAGCAATTATGGACCTTGCTATTACTTATCCGTCTTTGATGTTATTGAGATCCGGTAATGATGCGAATGCAGGAAGAAAATATATCCGCTGGACCTATTTAGGTGCAACATTGGGGTTGTTGGTTTTTATAATGATAAGACTGCTTGAAACCTGAAAATGAAGATATAACACCGATCTGAATTTTCGATGGTAACCTTGATCCCCACAATGCTAATATAATTCTCACTGAGCACTTTAATACTTATACTTCCCTTATAACCTTGATGAAACTTGGAATTGCTGTCACCGACCCACATGACTGGACTGCTGCTGCGCTTTTGGAATCTGCAGTGGACAGGGACTTCGAGACATATCTCATTGATCTGAGACATACGGAAGTTGTCATCGAAGAAGATACAGTGATCTCCTGTCAGGGCCTGACCCTTCCGACACTTGATGCCCTGGTGGTAAGGGATGTGGGCGCCGGACCTATGGAAGGGATTTCTTTCAGGTTCGATGTGCTGCGGCAGCTGGAAATGCAGGGAACACTTATACTGAACACCCCTGAAGCCATCAGGAATGCTGCAAATAAATATCATACGACATACCTGCTCGCAAAGGCAGAGCTTCCTGTACCGGCTACGTTCTCAGTGCAGGACAGGGACAAAGCCATTGAGATTATCAACGATTTACGGGATGCAGTTGTAAAACCTGTTTTTGGCTATAAGGGAAAAGGCATCATCAGGGTCAGGGATGGAAAGATGCTGGAGCCTGATGGTACTACCTCACAGGTTCCCTGGGAAGAGCAGATCACACAGCTGATCGATAGCTGGGGAATGCTATACATCCAGGAGTTCATAGAGAACCAGGGAAGGGACATACGCGCTTT
Source organism: Methanomethylovorans sp. (assembly GCA_020854785.1). GTDB lineage: Archaea > Halobacteriota > Methanosarcinia > Methanosarcinales > Methanosarcinaceae > Methanomethylovorans. The sequence continues at coordinate 11,036 of JAHFZE010000273.1, read as the reverse complement.
TGTTGTGAATGGCAAGGTGCTGGGTTCGATATACCGCAGTGCGCAGATAGGCCACTGGATAAATAACCTGAGCCAGGGAGGCACATCGTCGCCTTGCAGCCTTACACCCTCTCAGGAAAGGATATGTGCCAAGGCTGCAGAAGCTGTAGGCACTGTATTTGCAGGAGTGGACCTTATAGAAGGACAAAATGGCACTATGGTCCTTGAGGTAAATGGCACTCCTTCCGGGGCAGGAATATATAGCTCATGCGGAGTTAATGTTGCCGGACACATTCTTGACTACATACCATCAAAATTATTGTAAATAAAAGTATATTTATATGAGGCTTACTTAATGGATGAATATAAACAATGTATCGTTGTAAGAGATGATCTGAAACTTTCAAAAGGTAAGCTTGCAGTACAGGTTGCACATGCAGCTGTATCTGCCAGCGGCTGGGCTTCAAGATCTGCTCTTGACAACTGGAAAGAAGGCGGACAAAAAAAAGTGGTGCTTCGGGTTCCGGCCCTTAAAGACCTTTTCGAGTTAAAGGAAAAGGCAAGGAGAGAAGGATTCCCTACTGCGCTTATCGCTGATGCCGGCCTCACGGAGGTTGAACCCGGCACAGTGACTGCATTAGGCATCGGTCCTGCAAGAGCCCAGGATATTGACAGGATCACCAAGGAACTAAAGCTCCTATAACGTCTGCACAGAGGTATATATTATGGGTATTTCCGGTAAGATACTGATCATCTGTTTAGCTGCTATCTTAGTTGGTTCAGCGGGCACCTTGTGGTATCTGGACACTGGTCCTGAAATAGGTCAGTACCTGTTCCATGAACATTTCGGGTATCTCAACGATCAGAAAGTTGTCAGCAGCGATGAGCTGATGCTTACCATACCAAAAGAGATCACAAGAAGGCCTCTTGAACATGATCCTGCCCCTTCTGCTTGTGCGAAGGAGGCACCTGGATTTGATCTGGAGAGTAATTATTACTATACGCCTTTCTACGAGAACAATACAGGAGTTATCAAAATGTTCGTCAGGAACATAGGTAAACAACCTGTTTTTGTCGATGGATACGGCGCAAAGCTGGTTGAAAATGACATCTGGTCCGACCACGTCACAGGAATGACCATACAGCCCACAGAAGAGAAATATATGGGATTGCTTTGCATCCAGGTTCCCGGGGGAGTGGATACGGTTATCCTGAAACCATATGTTTCACTCTTTGCACAAACCGATTCAGGAGAATGGTTCAGTTATGAAGAACAGTTTTATGAGGAAATCGAAGTGGCTGTGCAGCCCCTGCAGGAACAAACGTATCCTGCTACCCGTAATAATCATAAGGGACTGTTCATCAAAACAAATGATATAGTAGACCCCCTTGACCCTTCAGTAAGAGAGCTTGCCTCAAGCCTTGCTAAAAAATATCCCGGAGAATACAATATCTATCAGGTATGTGCTATTTTCGACCATATCAAAGAGAACATCCAGTATGTGAGCGATCCCCGGGGAACAGACCAGTGGTCAGCACCCGGAGAAACACTGAAAATAGGTGCGGGGGATTGCGATGATTATGCCATTCTCCTTGCCTCCATGATAGAGTCCATAGGCGGCACCACCAGGATATACATGACAGATACACATGCATTTGCTACGGTGTACATCGGCTCCGGGGGATCTGCAGAAAACATAGTAAAGGCGATCTCTTCATATTACGGGCCGGTTACGGTCTATTATGCAACCGATGACCATGGCTCCTGGCTGATCCTTGATCCCACGGCCAGCCTGTATGCAGGCGGGCTTCCCGGCGGAGCTGCACCCACTTCCAATGGATGGACCTACTTGAACACCTCCACTGTGGATATCATTGATATAGTCCCAGGACTATAGAGCCACACATGATCCAGGTCCCTGAAACAGAACACATGATAGGTATGGAACTATACGCAACTACAGCCAAAGGTATAGGAGGGAGGCTCAGGCAGGAGCCGGAGGATTTCGTAGTAAAGGAAATATCGGGCTGGGATGTGGAAGATTCCGGGAAACACCTTATATTAGAGCTCACCAAGAAGGACTGGGATACGCACCATCTTATAAGGGACCTGTCCAGGGTGCTTGGTATCAGCCAGAAACGCATTGGTTTTGCAGGCACCAAGGACAAAAGGGCTGTCACCACCCAGCGTATCAGTATCTTTGATATTCCTGAGACAACTATTGAAAAAATAAACATAAAAGACGTGCAAATGACCCCCCTTGGGCGGTACAGAAGAGCTGTAGAGCTGGGCGATCTGCGAGGGAACATATTCCAGATAACCATACGGGACATAGACATTGATACAACTGAACTGAAGCAAAGAATGGATGGGATCACTTCCGAGATACATGCTATTGGAGGAGTTCCCAATTTCTTCGGAATACAGCGCTTCGGTGCAATTCGCCCTGTGACACATCTTGTAGGAGAGGCTTTAGTAAGAGGCTCCCCTGAAGAAGCAGCCATGATATATATTGCTGCCAGCTTCAAGGAAGAGCCGGAAGAGACCAGGATCGCAAGAGATGAAGTGAAGAGCAGCAGAGACTTTGGACAGGGCCTGAAAACCTTTCCGCCACGGCTTAGATATGAACGTGCTATGATGCACTACCTGGTGGAGCATCCCGGGGATTACAAAGGATCTTTTTCAATGCTCACAGAAACCATGAGCAGAATGTTCGTACACGCATTCCAGTCGTACATATTTAACCGGACGATCTGTGCAAGGATCCAAGCCGGAATCCCACTTAACCATGCCATTGAAGGAGATATCGTATGTTTCAAGAACAGTGATTCTCTGCCAGACACCTCAAAGACACAGCATGTAACTGCTATTAATCTGGATGGGATGAACAATCTTATAAGAAGAGGACGGGCATTTGTCACTGCGCCGCTTTTCGGATACGACACGGAAATGGCTTCAGGTATTCCCGGAGAAATTGAATCAGCTATCATAGAAGAGCTCAAACTAACTCCAGAGGATTTCCAGTTGCAGGAAATACCCTCGATGGCTTCCAGAGGCCAGAGAAGAGAGATCCTGCTCAATGTACAGCCACGGTTCGAGATCCTCGCAGATGAACTGAACACCGAAAAACTAAAAGTGATGGTGGACTTCTCTCTTCCTAAAGGGAGTTATGCCACTACGGTACTGCGTGAATATATGAAGGTAGATCCTCTTAGAATGAGTTAACACCTTTCTTTCTGTCTTTCCAGCATAGCACACATGAAAGCCTTGAACGGCGGTGAAGGTTTGCCTGGCCTTGACTTGAACTCCGGATGGAACTGGGATGCAAAGAAGAACGGATGTCCGGGAAGTTCGCATATTTCCATGCGGTTCCTGTTAACTCCTGAGAACACAAAGCCTTTTTCCTGCAATTTGTCTACAAAATTGGGATTTACCTCATATCTGTGTCTGTGACGTTCAACTATTTTGCACGTGCCATATATTTTCTCTGCAAGAGAACCTGGTTTAAGCTGAGCCTCATAATCGCCCAGCCTCATCGTAGCTCCCATATCCTCCACACCCTCCTGCTCAGGAAGTATATCTATTACAGGATAAGGAGTATCCTCATTGAACTCAGTGCTGTTGGCTCCTTCAAGACCCACGACGTTCCTTGCGAACTCTACTACAGATAACTGCATTCCCAGACAAAGGCCCAGGAACGGGATATTGTGCTCGCGGGCGTATCTGATGGCCATCATCTTACCTTCAGTACCTCTTTCCCCAAAGCCGCCCGGAACCAGAATACCGTCATATGCGTCCAGCTTTTTAAGACACCCCGGATCCTGTTCCAGTGTTTCTGCATTGAGCCAGTCCGTAAAATAATCACAACCACATTCTGTTGAAGCATGTTTGATGGATGCACTGATGCTGAGGTATGAATCCTCAAGGTGAGTGTACTTTCCTACGATGCAAATATTCACCTGTCCCTTTAGATTTTGCATGCGCTCCACCATTTCGGTCCAGGATGGATCATAAGTGGTAGATTTGAGACAAAGCCTTTTCATCAGATATTGAGTAAGCCCTTCCTTATCCATCAGAAGAGGCAACTCATAGATATCTCTTGCATCGTGGGCACTGATAACAGCTTCTTCCGGTACATCGCAGAACATGGATATTTTTGAGATGGTGCTCCTGGAAAGAGGTTCCTTGCACCTGGCAACTATGACATTTGGTGTCAATCCCAGTTCCCTGAGCTCCTTAACAGAGTGCTGGGTGGGCTTGGTCTTTTGCTCACCCTGAGTATCTATTGGTACAAGTGTCACATGTACAAAGATAAGGTTTTCAGTTTTCTCTTCACGGTGCATCTGTCTGACAGCTTCAAGGAAAGGCATGCTTTCAATATCGCCCACAGTGCCTCCTACCTCAATAAGGCAGATATCTGCGCCGCTCTTTGCAGCAACCTTCCTGATCCGGTCCTTGATCTCATTGGTGATGTGAGGAATGATCTGAACGGTCTTCCCCAGATAATCTCCCCTGCGCTCTTTAGAAATAACGGACTGGTAGATCTTGCCTGTGGTCAGATTGTGATCCCGGGTAAGTTCCGTATCAAGGAACCGTTCGTAGTTCCCAAGATCAAGATCGACCTCTCCTCCATCCTTAAGCACGAAGACCTCTCCGTGCTGATAGGGACTCATAGTCCCTGCATCAATGTTGATATATGGATCGATCTTGATGGCTGTGACCTTATACCCTATGTTCTTAAGGTTCCTGCCAATAGATGCCGCAGTGATGCCTTTACCAAGACCGCTCATAACTCCGCCTGTAACTACGATATATTTCATGTAGATCAACTACCTAGATCACTTGAAGATTGGAAGCTTGATTATAAGATATACGCAAAATGCCGTAAATAAGATCGATAAGACAACAGCAAGATAGAAGCCCAGTACAGGGCTGATCCCATTAGAGAATACACTTGATATCGTAAAGATGAACAGAACTATCAGAAGGATACCTGAGAGAAAGATCGTTGCCTTGGAGATCAAGTACTCATAATTGTTTTTCAGCGTTCCGATAGAAACACCTGGAAGCTGCTCTTTCCACGAACCAGCAGACTTCTTGTTCTTTACATATATCTCATTTGGTGCTGACAGAGAATCATCGACCTGTATGCATCGTGTATCTTTGCCTGTAAGAGACTGACCGATTACCATGGAGAAACTACTTTTCCTTGCACCATGGCTCACTGTTACAAAAACATCTCCCTGATATATCTTTTTCCCATCAAAGGGAATTCTGACTACCACCGGAACATAATCTTCATGTGTCACATATGGATTGTCCTCAAGGATAGTTACATTATGTTTGAGAGTATCGCCTACAGAAATGTGTACATGTGTAGGTGAACTGTAATTGATGATCACTATCTCAAAACTCTGTTCTTCCCCCGGAGAGAGAGGTATCTCCATAGATTCCATATCAAATTCAATGGAATTGATGCCCAGTCTGTTAATATGAACTACCTGCAATTTACCTTACCTCATTCTCTTAGATGCGGAGGCAACATGTTAGGTATCCCATCTTCTATTGGATAGTATTCATTGCACTTTTTACAGTACAAAGTACCTGTTATAATTTCAGTGCCCTCTTTTCTCTGCACGTTCAGAACAAGATCGCCTTTACATAAAGGACAGGCAAGGATCTCCATCAGGTCCTCTTTCACAGCTGCTCACCACCATCAAATACATTACAGTAAATATCAAGGTTTTGGTAACATTTAGAATCAGATACATTAATCTAGATACCACCCATTACATATTTGCATGTTAGACCTTCTGTTCAAAGTTCTGGATTTTGCCATCCCAATACTAATAGTGATAGCAATTGGACTTTTTGGCACAGGACTTCTGATCGAGCTAGGACTTATGCAAAAGTTGTCCATATTTGCTGGCCCTCTGTTTCGCCATACCAATCTTCCTGAAAGCTGTGCTTCTGCTTTCGTAGTTTCCCTAGGATCAGCTGTTGCTGCCAATAGCATGGTGGTTCAGGTGCGCAACAGTGGCTGTATCAATGATACAGAAGCAATGCTATGCGCTATGCTCAACAGTACTCCCGCATATATAAGAGAGATACTTACATATCAAATACCTATAGTACTGCCAGCCTTGGGGTACTTTGTTGGTGGATTTTATGTCGGAGTGTTCATACTTACGGCAATAATAAAGATCTCAATAGTGGTCATCCTCAGCAAACTACTGCTGGAGAAAAATAACTGCAAAATGGCTGAGACAACGACCCAGAAAAAGGTTTCCTTTAAAGATGCGATCAAGAGAACTTTTGTGAAAGAGAGACGCCTGTTCACGAGGATAGCCTTAGTGTATCTGACTATGACCACAATTGTTTTTTATCTTAGGGAAAACGGGATCTTTGAGATATTCAGCGTGCTGCCACTTGCAGAGATCTTTCATATCCCATCTGAAAGCATCGTTCCCCTCACAACCTATATTGCAAGCCCTATCATGGGAATATCATTACTCGGACCCATGCTGAGCGACAATGGGATCTCGCCTGTACAGGCAATGATAGTTCTCATGCTGGGAAGTATGTTCATGCTACCGATATTTGGGATCAGGTCACTTCTTCCCAGATATGTATCACTGTTCGGAGCGAAGATCGGTACCAAGATAGTAGTAATATCAGTAGGCATCAGTGTTATTGTCAGGTTGGCGATACTGATCTCTCTGTTACAGGTAGCCGGATAAAAGAAATGTTAGAGCCAGATGTTGGCTCTGCACGGGATTTTAAAACGCCTCAAAACACGCGAACTGGATCATGAGGTCATATTTGCAGGGGGGATCAGTACAGTGTCTATCACATGGATCACACCATTGCTGCACTCGATGTCAGTCTGTATGACCTGAGCACCACCCACAAAAACACCCTCGTCAGTAACCTCTACATCAAGCATGTTACCTTCAAGAGTGGTTATGTTCCCCATGCTAACAACGTCCTCCGCCATGTACTTGCCTGATGCCACATGATAGGTAAGTACCTTCGTCAGTTCAGCTTTGTCAGCCAGCAGGGCATTCAAAGTTGCTTCAGGAACTGCGGCAAAAGCATCATCTGTAGGTGCAAAGACCGTGAAAGGTCCTTCTCCGCTAAGAGTTTCTACAAGATCTGCTGTTTGCACAGCCGTTACAAGAGTATTGAAAGAACCTGCATCTATAGCTGTCTGTACTATGTTCTTTTGCTCAGTTACCTCAGTCTCATTGCCTGCTTCTGGAATTTCCTCTGGTATTTCCTCTGGTTGTTCTACTGGCTGTTCCGTACATCCTGATAGCATTAAGCTGAAGGCTATCAGTGAAATTACAATAACCCATTTTTTCATTTAATACCTCCCTTTTAGACGAATAACTATCTATCTTAAAAGATTTAAGATTATCTCTACAAAAGTATTCCAGAAGATGTGTATTGGAAATCCTTTATTGAACTTTTGTATTGAAATGATCACAGATTGCAGAACTCTGATACATGTTGTTATAAAGACCCTATAAAGACCAAAAGGAGATCATAGATAACTAACCAGCTTGCTCATGCCGTATTTTGATAATGCCGCTTACAACGATAGCATAATCAACATATTTTTATATTAATATTGTGTAAATGCAATTACTATAAAATTACAAATATAAATAAATCGATCGTAAAACAGTAAGCTATCGGTGAGGGAACATGGCAAAAGTAATGATTGTGGATGACGCGGCTTTTATGCGCATGGTCATCAAGGATATTCTGACAAAGAACGGGCATGAAGTTGTTGCAGAGGCTGTAGATGGTCTGGATGCAGTAAAAAAGTACCCACAGGTAAAACCGGAACTTGTGTTCATGGATATAGTCATGCCTAATATGGAAGGCATCGATGCGCTCAAAAATATCATAGCATCAGATCCAAATGCAAAAGTGGTAATGTGTTCTTCCATAGGACAGCAGTCTGTAGTCACTGAGGCTCTAAAGATAGGAGCAAAAGACTTCATCGTAAAGCCGTTCGATGCAAAGAAAGTACTAGAAGTAGTCAAGAAAGTAATGTAAATATGACCATCCGAGTACTTGTTGTTGATGATTCTGCCCTGATGCGTAAGATAATTTCGGATATACTCAACAGTGATCCGGATATAGAAGTTATCGATACCGCACGCAATGGCCAGATTGCAGTGGAAAAGGTCGAAAAGCTCAGACCTGATGTAGTTACACTGGATCACGAAATGCCTGTGCTGGACGGCCTCGGTGCTCTGGGCTATATAATGAGCGAATGTCCCACGCCGGTGATCATGCTTTCGGCGGCTGACGAGAGAGGAGCAGAACTCACATTGAATGCGTTTGAATATGGAGCAGTTGATTTCATCCAGAAACCTTCCGGAAATGTAAGCCGTGATATCGAACAGATCGCAGAGGAGATCAGGGCGAAAGTCAAAGCTGCTGCAAAGGCACAGCTCAAGAACCTGCATTTTATGGAAGAGCATGTAAAAAGTTCCGAGAAAGGAAAAGCGTATTCTGAAAAGACCTTACCAACATCCAATACCTCTAAAGCTATCCCCAGGCGTATAATGACAAAAAAGATACTTGCCATTGGTTCCTCAACTGGTGGACCAAGGGCTCTGGAGAAGGTCATTCCAAAGCTTCCTCGTGACCTTAAAGCAGCAGTGCTGGTCGTACAGCATATGCCAGCCGGATTTACTGCATCACTGGCTCAAAGGTTGAACGCACAATCTGAACTGGAAGTAAGGGAAGCAAAAGATGGAGACATGGTACGGGAAGGTGTTGTGCTCATAGCACCAGGCGACTATCATATGGAAGTGGTGCAGAAGATAGTAGATGGAAAAACAGTAGAAGTGATCGCTCTTAATAAAGAACCCAGAGAATTGGGTGTCAGACCTTGCGTAAATGCACTCTTCAGGACTTTAGCACCAATATATGGCTCCAACATCCTTTCGGTTATCCTGACAGGCATGGGTATGGACGGAGCTGAAGGTGTGGAACGAATAAAGAATGCCGGAGGGAAGGCAATAGCTGAAGATGAGAGATCATGTGTTGTTTATGGAATGCCAAAGGCAATAGTTGATCGTGGACTGGCAGACCGTGTGGTACCTCTTGAGATGATAGCCACAGCAATTCAGCAACTCATATGAAAACATCATACGATGGTTGAAAGTCACTGTTGGTGGAAATTATGGAAATGTCGGAATACAAAGAAATATTCAAGGTTGAATCTGAAGAGCATCTTCAACAGCTCAATGAGGCATTGCTGGGATTGGAACAAAACCCTGAAGATATGGAATACATCAACAATATGTTCCGCTCTGCCCATACCTTAAAGGGAATGTCTGCAACTATGGGATTCAGCACAATTGCAGAGCTTACTCATGAGATGGAAAACATCATGGATATGATAAGGAAATCTCAGATAACTCTGAACGAGAAAATCATTGAGATCCAATTTGAATGTCTGGACACACTGGAAATACTTGTAGAAAATATTGATAATCCTGATGCAATAGATGTATCAAGTCTGCAATGTAAACTTCATGGTATAATGAGCTTGCCTTCACCTGCACAGGAAGCAGTGATAGCTCCAGCACCTGTTACTGAATTAATGGAGCAGGCCACTACAAAGATAAGCAACGATGCAATTTCTGAGGCTCAGAGCACCAATTTTACAGAAGAAGTAAACTTCAAAGAAGTGATCAGCAAAGAGATCGGGTTCGACCAGGAGGAACTGACTGAAATACACAAACTAATAGAGAATGGGCAGGAAATACTTATCATTAAAGTTTTTCTGGATGAATCATGTGTCCTCAAGGCAGCCCGTTCAAGCATGGTGCTTATGAACCTCAACAAGGTAGGAAAAGTACTAAGAACCAAACCTCTGGAAAAGGAACTTGAAGAGGAAAAGTTCGATCTCAGCTTTTTGGTGGTCGCTGCAACTTCTGAAAGCATGGGATCGGTCCAGCAAAGTATAGAGAAAATCTCAGAAATTAAAAAAGTTGAAATAATTCCTCTGTCTTCTCATGAAGAAGCTGCTGATGCACATGGAGAGGATGTTACAAAAGAAAACACCTTAGACCTGACGAACAAAAATGCCATACAACAAAAGAAAAACGAATCCGTAAAGACCGGACAGAGCATCAGGGTTAACATAGAGAGACTGGACAATCTCATGAATCTGGTGGGGGAACTTATTATCAATAAGATCAGACTGAACCAGCTAGCTACGGGTATTAAGTCAAAGGATCTTGAAGAAGCTCTTGGAACCCTGGACAGACTCACCAATGAGATACAAACCGAGATAATGGAATCAAGAATGGTCCCCATCGACCAGATCTTCAGCCGTTTCCCGAGGATGATACGAGATCTGGCAAAATCAGAAGGCAAACAGATCAATCTTGTGCTAGAAGGTAAGGAAATTGAGCTTGACAGAACGGTCCTGGACGAGATCGGCGATCCATTGGTACATTTACTGAGAAACGCTGTGGACCATGGTGTGGAATCGTCTGAAGAACGTGTAAAAGCAGGTAAACCATCTGAAGGACTTGTACGCCTTGCAGCATCAAGACAAAGAAATACTGTACTCATTGAAGTGCAGGATGACGGCAAAGGAATGGATCCTGCAAAGTTAAAAGATACTGCCGTAAAGAAGGGCTTAATGAGCAAAGAAGAAATTGCAAAGCTCTGCGATGAAGAAGCATTCAATCTGATATTCCTTCCGGGTTTTAGCACCAACACCGTCATTACGGATGTATCTGGCCGTGGAGTTGGGATGGATGTTGTTAAGACAAAGATAGAATCCTTAGGAGGGAATGTTTCAGTTAGATCCGTGCTAGGAGAAGGTAGTATTGTTACACTCCAATTACCTCTTACTATTGCCATCATCCAATCACTAATGATAAGAACAGCAGGTGAAACCTATGCTATACCTCTTAACAATGTGGTAAGGGATGTAGGTATAAGATCAAAGGATATAAAGACAATAGAAGGCCAGGAGGTCATCCTGCTGCGCGGAGAGGTCTTACCGCTTTTAAGG
>JAHFZE010000095.1 GCA_020854785.1 Methanomethylovorans sp. | reverse complement strand
TGTACCTTCATGCCGCTTTGAAACAAAATTATCCAGTTGTGTGAAAGGAGTGAACAGTTTTTTCTGATCCTCAAAAGAAATGCCTATACCATTATCGATAACCGAGATACGTACCATCTTTTCTTCTAAACTTGCATGAATGTTGATCTCTCCTCCGTCGGGCGTGAACTTAATGGCGTTACCAAGCAAGTTGTACAGGATCTGCTTCACTTTTGGAACATCAGCCATAATAAGGATATTAGCATCGTTGTCTTTCTTTACATTTACAGTTATTTTTTTCTTGGTTGCAAGAGGGTGCATCGTTGCCGCCATTTCTACCAGTAGGGATCCTGCATTGACCATTTCTAAAGAAATTTTCATCTTTCCGGCTTCCACCTTCGAGATGTCCAGGATCTCATTGATAAGGTTGAGCAGATGTTTGCCGCTTGTTGATATATTCTGAAGATAGTGGTAATGTTTTGTTTCCAGTTCTCCGAAAAGCCCTTCCAGCATGGCATCAGAAAAACCAATAATGGAATTCAGGGGAGTACGCAGTTCATGGCTCATGTTTGCAAGGAACTCGCTCTTTGAGCGACTTGCAGCCTCAGCAATAAGTTTTGCATGAAGCAGGGATTCCTCCATAAGTTTACGGTCACTGATATCTCTTATGATCGACTGGATGGTATATGGAAGTGTATTCACGACCGAACCACTTACATCTGCAACCATCTTACGGCCATCTGCTCTAATAAGTTCTATTTCCATACGGAAAGCGCTTTCATGCTTGATCTTTCTCTGGGCCTCCAAAACTATACCCAACTGATCGGAAGGCAAAAGGTCAATGAATGTTATTTTCTTTAATTCTTCTATTGAGTATCCCAGCATATCACAAGTTCGAGTATTAACGTCGATTATGTTACCTTCCAGATCATGTATTATTATAGCATCATTGGACTGTTCAAAAAGAGATCGGTATTTTTTCTCATTCCTGGAAAGTTTTTCTTCAGCCTGCTTGCGTTCAGTTATGTCCCGCACCACTGCCTGGGCAACGTCATGGTACCCTTCAAGAAGGGCAGCATTGATCTCCACATTAATAACATCGCCACTTGCTGCGAGGTATTTTGTTTCTCCGTGTATTGACTTTGTAACTTTGAAAATATCTAATACTTTATTTCCCGGTTCCCTTTCTTCAGGGACCTGCAGGTCAACAACCGACATGTTCCTGAATTGCTCTTTAGTGTACCCCAGCATCTGGCAGGCCCTGTCGTTAACATCAAGGATCCGGCCATCCAGCCTGTTTATAAAAATGGCATCAGTTGATTGTTCTACAAGTGACCTGTACTTTTTCTCGCTTCTGATAAGTTCCGCTTCTGCATGCTTTCGCCAGGTAATGTTTATTATGGTACCGAAGATCTTAACAGTCCCATCCTGTTGGGTATGGGATATTGTGCTGGAGTTCACCCAGAACATATCTCCATTATCTCTGACCAGCCGATAGTCCAGATCAACATTATTTTCTGGATTATGGATGGTGAGTTTTATTGCATCAAGAACATTTTGAATATCATCGAGATGGATACAGGAGAAATACTTGTCCCAGTTGCTTCCAATGGTACCATTCGGCAGCCTCAGCATTTTATCCACAGCTGGGGAGATATACGTATTGACGAGTTTTTCATTCTCATCAACATCAGCTTTCCAGATGATAGTGTCTATTGAATTGACAACTTGCTCATAGTCCTCCTCTTTTTTGATCAGCCGCCTTTCCGTATGTTTACGTTCAAGAACATTGATGATCATTTCACCCATAAGCTTCACTAGATAAAAAGTACTTTCACCCCATTCCTTTTTCTGAGTTTGGCAATCCATTGCTATAAAGCCGCTGAATTTACCTTTATAGGAGATGGGAATCACTAGCACAGATAAAATCCCAAAATCAAGAAGTGTTTTTTTAACTATGATGTTTTCATCAGTCAATTGCTGAGTATCAGACACATACATGCTTTCGAATTCATTGAACTTTTTTAACAGTTTTGGCATCGGAAATTTTTGGTTGATGCCAATATGTGATATAATACCTTCAGCATGCCATTCATGTGTCTTGATCACAAGAGCTGGATCGTCCGTTGCTAAAAAAATACTTGCTCTCTCAGCACCAGCAAATTCAGCAATTTCCTCAAGAGCCTTATTGATGTTATGATCAATATCTTTGAAACTTGCATTTATAAAGCTGCTGGAAATGTATGAATAAAGATCTTCTTGCCTTTTCTTTTGTTCCAGTTCGCAACGTGTTTGTTTTATGACCGTAGCGTCTTCGATCACTGCATGGCAACCGATGATCTGTCCGTCTTTGTCCATGCGAGGTATTGTCTTAAACCGCACGAAAGTCTCTTTGCCCCATTTAGAATGATAAGATGTTTCTATTGATGTGATCTTGCGGGTTGCGATGGCCTCCCGAATGCTGGCGGATATACCGGATTCAACCAGAGGTGGAAAGGTTAGGATATTGAACTGTTTTGTATGTGCTGCTGAAGGGGAACCTAGAAGTTCAAGCACGAATTTGTTGACCGCAGTTATATTTCCTCCGGTATCAAACGAAAGAATGCCTACGGGTAGTTCATCAATGAGATCACTGTCGTTTTCTTCATCCAGTTCATCAGATAAGATCCTTTCATATTTTAATGGAATCATGTTATTCTGCATACTCTATGCTTTCCAAATGATCTTAATTCAATACCACTGGAATCTCTCATTCATCCAGTAAAATGCGAAAAATGGAGATCCTGTTTTTTCTTATATGAACCAGTTCATGCATTATACTTTGATAGTAATGATCTTATCAATGGCTATCGATGTGTACCGTCCTTGAGTGACCTCAAGCCGGACAAAACCGTTCTTGCAGTCTTTGACCTTGCCTCGGAAAGTAGCGATCCCACCGCAGTAGATAGTTACGACCCTGCCAAGGAAATCCCGCACAATAAAATCTTCCATCATGTGCATTCTCCTGATGTATGATGGTCCCACTAGTCATTCTATATATTATATTGGATTTAAAAGTTTGTATTGATATAAAAATAAGAAACATACATACATACAAAATTAATTTGTTGTAGCTGAATATAAGGTCCAGCAATTTTCCAGTAAATGAAATAAGCATATATGTGCCAATATTTGTGTTATGATCAATGTTCTATATGGTCTGTGCGAAGAAATACTAATGCTATTTGATCCGGCAAGTGTGCTTCAAATCGCTAGTTATATATGCTTTTCAATCAAAACAGAGCCAACGAACTAACTCAGAGTGATATTTGTGATCAGTGTCAACGAAAAGGGATTAGCTATAATCGATGAGATGCTAGACTGGGAAGAAGAACTCAATGTCCAGTCCTTTGAACTTGGAAACGGGGCTACGGTCATTGACTGTGGTGTTAAGATGCAGGGTGGTTATGATGCAGGTCTGTATCTTTCCCGCTTATGTCTTGCTGACCTTGCGGATATAAGCTACACAAAATTTGATCTGAACGGACTGCCAGTGCCTGCCATACAGGTAGCTACGGACCATCCGGTCGTAGCATGTATGGGTTCACAGTATGCTGGCTGGAGAATATCAGTAGGGAAATACTTTGGAATGGGCTCAGGTCCTGCAAGAGCTCTTGGACTCAAGCCAAAGGAACTTTATGAGGAAATCGGTTACAAGGATGACTCCGAGTTTGCGGTCCTGGTTATGGAATCTTCCGCACTTCCAACAGAAGAGGTCGTGGAATACATAGCAAAACACTGTAGTGTTGATACCGAGAATGTGTACATTGCCGTTGCACCTACAGCTTCGATCGCCGGCAGTGTTCAGATATCTGCAAGGATCGTCGAGACCGGCATACACAAACTGGAATCCATAGGATTCGATATCAATACAATAAGGAGTGGTTTTGGTGTAGCTCCCATTGCACCTATAGTGGGCGACGATACAAAATGCATGGGATCTACCAATGACTGTATCATCTACTGTGGAGAGACCTATTATACAGTAGAATACGGGGATGCTGAGAAACTGGCCGAATATGTGATACAGGCACCGTCCACAACATCTCGGGATTTCGGTAAACCGTTCTTTACCACATTCAAGGAAGCAGGATTTGACTTTTTCAAGGTTGATGCAGGTATGTTCGCTCCGGCAAAGATCACAATAAATGACAAGAAGACTAAGAAGTCATTTACAAGCGGCCGTATCAATCCGGGCATTCTGCTCGATTCATTTGGAATAAAGGAAGTCTGATATCTTCGATCTTGGGTACAACCTTTAAGGTTGTACCTTTTGGAGATAAACAATGAAGCTCATAAGCACATCCAAAGGTATAGGTGGCCAGCTTGCTGCTTTCAGGGAACTTGTAAAAGGTGCCGAAAGCATAGTCTTTATGGGTTCCCCCGGATTCTGTACGCCTTTTGCTGAACTTCTCGCATACGGATTGCGGGGGAGTGGAAAAAGAATGATCTTCATTCCGAATACAGATCCGTCAAATGCCAGAGAGATAGTTGCTGTGCCTCAGGGCATGCAGCTTGGGGAAGGCGTGATACCTGAGGCAGATGCCATTGTCCTTCTTGGCGGTCTTGCCATGCCAAAGATAGGTTCCACACCATACGAAGTAAAAACATTTATTACTGAATTACCTTCAACTTTGCACAAAAAGCTTGTCATAGGGATCTGCTTTCAATCCGTTTTCGAAAGGGAAGGCTGGACAGATATAATTGATTTTGATTACATTATAGATTCTGATCTCGACAACAGTCTGAAGTCAGATGAAAAGTAACTAGTATGTGTGATTTTTACGTGACCTTAGCATCAACCACCACATGCCATACGCCGGGAGAATATTTTTTGATCCGTCTGGTCTGTATTATTTCCACTTTTTTCTCAAGCTGCAGAGCAGCTTTCTGTATTCTGTTCAAGGGCCTTTCGAACACAAGTCTTTCAGGAGTTGTTTCGTGGTAATGCAATATGCCACCTTCGGGCTTCAGAGCTTTTATACCTTTAGATAGATAGTTATGCGTTTTTCCCACGTAACCCATGATGACCCTGTCAGCCACACCTTCGGGTGTAGCAATAGCACAGTCACCAAGTATGGGTTCGACCAGACTTTCCACATGGTTCAAGCAGATGTTTTCCTGCAGATAACCAAAGGATACCGGATTTAGTTCGATGGATATGATCTTTTTTGGTGAGGAATGAACTGCAATGGGTATGGAGAAATACCCAATGCCAGCAAACATATCAACAACGATCTCATCAGGTGCAACTACGCTCATTAGTTTCTTTTCAGCCAGATTGCCTTTTGAGAACATCACTTTTGTAACATCCAGCTTGAACAGGCAGCCATTCTCTTTATGTATTGTCTCGGTACCATGGCCTGCTATGATCTCTCTTGCTGGCAACCTTAAAGCTCCCTGTATGCCTTTGTCCCTTACAACACAGCTACATCTGGGATACATTTGCAGCAATTTTTCACCGATAAGCATTTTTCTGTGATCCAGATCTTCAGGGATGGTCACTATGATCACGGTTCCGATGACCTGCCAGCCTGCAGGTATTCTTGCGAGTTCTTGGACAGATATCTCATTTGCAATAAGCTCTTTAAGGGATTTTTGAGGTGTGTAGATCTCAGGCATTAGATCGCTGAAGCATGTGTATCCCGGAACTTCTTCAGTTACAGGCAAAAGTAAGTATTGTTTTCCGTTTTCTGTGGTCTTCCTGACCTTTCGACCTATATCCAGAACTTTGCTCTTAAGCAGCCAGGTCCTTAAAACTTCTGCTTCTTCAATAGGCACGCAAATTATGAGATCATGTTGAATTTTCATATCAGTTCCCATTTTTTCTTTTCTGGTCCATGGTCCAGTGAATAGCCACTCCGGAATCTATTCGACTATTAGCTAACGTTTATATAGAGTTATTGTTATTTAATGTACTATGAACGACTGCGACCGGACTTCTCTTTTTTCCAACGGAAATGGTTTTGTCGCATTGAATAGTCCTGTAAAGATACAGATACTGGATTTCTTGCAAGTTTCCTCACGTTCTTTTGACGAGATCGTGAAACATACAGGAAAAGCTAAATCTACAGTTTCAGTGCATCTTAATGATCTGAGGTCTTTTGGGCTTGTAGAAGAAGAGTGCGACCAGGATGATAAACGTCGCAAGACATACCACCTTAAATGTGAGCATATGGCTCATTCTCAGCCTCCTATTCTTAAGCACTATAAAAACGTCCTGGAAACCTTAGCTTCACCGCAGCTTGAGAAACATGGGTGTTTCAAGTGTTTTTTCCGCGCCATACAGTTTGGCTTCGATGCTCATGGGATCAACAGTGATCCCATTATGAGAAAAATCGGTAGGGACATTGGTGTAAGTATATCCTCAAATTTCACTTCAAAGGACATTGGGTTTCTCGTGCAGGAATTAGCTGCATTCTGGAAACAATATCGAATGGGTACTATGTATCTTGCGAACAGTGACCCTTTGGTAATAGCAGTAGAGAAATGCTTCGATTATAAACTTATATCGACCATAGGCAAGAACCTGTGCTCTTTTACGGAAGGTATGATCGAAGGAACAATAGTTCACTCACTCAATATCTCTTGTTGTGTGCAGGAGATCGAATGCTGCGGTAATGGAAAGGAAAGATGTCTTTTTGTTGTACATTTTCTAAATAAGTGATATTAGTTCTCATAGAGAACCTATTATCACTCCGAGTTCCGAAGGTACTAACCTTCCAATGGCAGCAACTATGCCAGGTCCATCAGTAGTTTCCCTGCAAATGATGGCATGCTCCATTATCCCAAGTCTTTCTATGCCATATATGTCCCTTGCATGTCCGGTCCTTTTTATTGCAGCTTTAAGTTCTGACCGCGTGATATTATTTGCTATCACTCTGTCGTATCCGGCCTTTTTCCATTGCCACCAGATGTCTGCCTGATATTTGCTGAACTTACCTTGAAGCTTAGATGGGTCATTCATGATCTCTATTTCTACAGGTAGATATCTTATCATGCCAAAACGTGAGGCTATCTGTCTGGCACTTCCTCTTCCCAGAGAGCTCATGTTCTCAGGGGTTATGGTTATTTTTGCGCCTATATCCACGACTATCCTGTCCTCTTCAATAAC
>JAHFZE010000269.1 GCA_020854785.1 Methanomethylovorans sp. | reverse complement strand
TGCTGCTGAGCGAAGAAGTGGGTGAAGAGGACATTGCAGAGGTCGTTTCGGTCTGGACGAAGATCCCTGTCACCAAGCTGCTGGAAGGACAGCGTGAGAAACTTGTGCATATCGAAGATAACCTGCACAAGCGTATCATAGGTCAGAAGGAAGCTGTAAAGGCAGTAGCTGATTCAGTGATCCGTGCCTACGCAGGCATCAAAGACCCAAAGAGACCCATTGGAAGCTTCATATTCCTGGGACCTACCGG
This sequence comes from Methanomethylovorans sp., assembly GCA_020854785.1. GTDB lineage: Archaea > Halobacteriota > Methanosarcinia > Methanosarcinales > Methanosarcinaceae > Methanomethylovorans. The sequence continues at coordinate 2,824 of JAHFZE010000269.1, read as the reverse complement.
CGTAGGTAAGACAGAACTTGCCAAAGCCCTTGCGGCTGAACTCTTCGATGACGAGAACAACATAATACGCATCGACATGTCCGAGTATATGGAGAAGCACACAGTTGCCCGTATGATCGGTGCGCCCCCGGGTTACATTGGCCATGACGAGGGTGGACAGCTCACCGAAGCCGTGAGGAGGAGACCGTATGCAGTGGTGCTCTTTGATGAGATAGAGAAGGCACATCCTGATGTTTTCAACGTCATGTTGCAGATACTGGATGACGGCAGGCTGACGGATTCCAAGGGCAGGACAGTGGACTTCAAGAACACTCTCCTGATCATGACCTCGAACATCTTTGCAGGTGATCTGACCAAACTCCTGGACGTTCCTGACGGCACGTACAGGCCCGAACAGGGAATGCCGGAGGTAACGCACAAAGAAGGCCATGGATATGAGCAGTTGCAGGCAAAGGCACTCAATGAACTTGGCAAGTACTTCCGGCCTGAGTTCCTGAACCGTGTAGACGAAATTGCCATATTCCATGCACTTAGGCCCGATGAACTGGTCCACATAGTAGACCTCAAGGTGGCGGACCTTGTGGCAAGGCTCAGGGACAAAAGGATACAGCTGGAGATCACGGATGAGGCAAAACAATACCTGGGCAGGGTAGGCTATAGCGAGACCTTCGGTGCCAGGCCGCTTAAGCGTGTCATCCAGAACGAAGTGGAAACAAAGATGGCAAAGCTGATAGTTTCGGGCCAGGTTGCAGAAGGCTCCACCGTAGTAGTGGATGTAAGAGATAACCAGATAGTACTGGACGTTGTCCAGAAGGTCTGAGCGTGCTGATCCGGCCATTATTGGCACAGTGGCCGGAAATTTTCATATTTTTTTAGATCTGCCTTTTATGTACTCCTTAACTTAACAGAATCCCTGATTGATAAACTACATATATCCCTTTGCACATTATTCGCACAGCCGACCAAAACCTATGATCGACACAGGAGAAGATCGCATGAACAACGAAGAGATCCAGAGATTAGGAAAAGAACTTATAGACACACTCCAACTGAAAACATCACCTGTCGCCGTACGTCTTGTTAAAGCGGATGAAGAATTACCCGCTGACGTGCAAAGAATAACAGAGAACACAAGGCATTGCCAGATGGTGGACAACGTAAGGAGAAAAGGATCTCAGTTCTATGCGATCATTGATGATCACATGTGCAAAGGCGGAGCGGCGGTGATGGGACTTACCGAAATGGGTGAAAAGCTGAAGACCGGAGAAGTGTACTATCACCTAAACCATTTCGGTTCCATGGATGCTGCTAAAAGCACTATGGAAAAAGTACCACGTGTGCCCGGACATTCTGTAAAAGCTGTATTGTATTCACCTCTGGAGAACACAACATTCGATCCTGATGTGATCCTTATCATTACAAATCCTAAACAGGTAATGGAACTTTCACAGGCATTGTTACATAAAGGTGGAGGCCGTGTCAATGCAAGTTTTGCAGGCAAACAGAGCGTCTGTGCAGATGGTGTAGCTTACCCCTATATCTCAGGCGAAGCAGGTGTGACCGTAGGCTGCAGCGGCAGCCGCAAGTACACCGAAATAAAAGAAGATGAGATGATCATAAGCATACCTGTTGATATGTTGCCAGGGCTTGTGGCATCTGCAAGAACGATGTTCAGTAACTGAACATTACCTATTCTTAAAAAGGTGTTTCAAAAAAGTTCCGTGCCTGTTTCAGTAGTTTCGGTAAATTAAAATTGATTGGGAGTTAAAGAAAGGGTAATTTCTTAACCCTCTTTCTTTCTTGCTTTTTGCATTGGCCCTTCATGTATCTTCTCAAGGGCCTCCACCATTTTTTCGAGGTTTACATACGGTATTCCTGCGATCATTTCTTCATTTTTGATATCTGTGGACCTGCGACACCCGAAGCATCCAAGGCTCATGTTCATCTTACCTGTGAGCAGGGGAATGAGAGTGGAATCCACACATGTTGCCTGGAAAGCTGCTGTGCTGAATGCCTGCCTTCCACCTTCGAAGAAAGTAGCTGCCGGCACCAGCCAGTAAAGAGTTTCCGGGACATCTACCAGCACCACAACATCAGGTTCGAATTCGAAATCTTTTAACGGACCAACAACTGTAGCAATCGTACTACCCTCTTCCAATTCAGAGCGTTGGGAGATCATATTTGCAGCTGCATTGGTACATTCGAACATTGCAAGATTCGTATGGAATTCACCTGATTTTACTTTAGGAGGAGTTGGAACCAGACCCAGGCTTGATGCACCCACGACACATGCATGTTTAGCAGCAGGCATTATAAACGATTCACCGTTCCTTGCCCTCATGATGGATTGACAGTGCCTGATGTTATTTGCAGGTTCTGTGAACCCTTCTGGAAGGTTTTGTCCCTTCTTTATTAATTTAACAGCCACTGGTTCATATCTAAGATCTAGTATTTTTACAAGCTTTTCAGATAGTTCAGCGTTCTTCATAATATCAAGCTTCTTAAAAATGATTTTTTAATATAACATACTTGATTTTTTCATTTTAATCTTTTGCTGGACAACATAAGATAAACAAAATATACGTGCTCTTAAGGCCCTGAAAAGTGTAGTTTAAAGGTAAGAACCTAAAAATAAAAAAGATGCTGTGTTCTGTAACACAGCTATGATCAAAGGACTTCCTGCGCTCTCTTGAAGATCAGATCTGCAATGAGCTCATCGCTTCCAAGGGGCTTGCCGTAGAGGATCTTTACCTGCCGGCCATTCATTTGAATGTTACCCTGATTGGTTTTGGGGTCCAGTTTCAATATAGCCGGAATATCTTCA
>JAHFZE010000133.1 GCA_020854785.1 Methanomethylovorans sp. | reverse complement strand
TCCTCAAAGAAAAGAGGCCTATTATGCTTAGACCAGTGTTCAGATCCATGCGCCCTTATCAATGGTACAAGAATTTTGTACTTTTTCTTTGTTTAATTTTTTCAAAGAACTTACTCAACCTTGAAATGTGGCTGGATCTGATTCTGGTTTTCTTTGTGTTCTGCATGCTTGCCGGTTCACAATATATGTTAAATGATGTTAAAGACGCAGAAAAAGACAGGTTACATCCCAAGAAGAAATACCGACCTATTGCGGCAGGGCTTCTTTCTGTCAGAACTGCACTGATCATATCGTCCATAATTATTATAATATCTCTTGCCATTGCTTTTTCAATGGGGAGGTTAGTGGGGTTTGTAAGTTTACTGTACCTTGTTAACAGTATCCTTTACTCACTATATTTCAAAAATTTTGCTATTATTGATGCTATTTTTATTGCTGTTGGTTTCGTCATACGGGCGATAGCTGGCTGTGTCACTATCAATGTAACTATATCTCCATGGTTGATCCTATGTGTTTTTCTCTTGGCACTGGTCCTTGCATTCGGAAAGAGAAGGCATGAACTGGACAGCAATCAAAATTCAAGGAACAGCCTGTCACAATATAATATAACAATGAGCGAAACCCTGTTGAACTCTTCCGTCTCGATGCTGTTAATGTCATATGCTCTATATACGGTTTCAATACACACTGCAATGATGCTGACCCTTCCGTTTGCATTCTATGGCATCTTCCGATACGTTCAGTTAATTAACTTGAAAGGCATTGGAGAAGAAGTGGAGCTATTGATGCAGGACAAACCCTTTGTTCTGAATATAATATTATGGGTCTTCTTTACGGTACTAGTTTTATATGGTGGTTCCTGATGAAATTCGATCTGCACACACATTCAAAATATTCTCCCAAATGTGGGTATATGGAACCAAAGCTGATCGTTAAGCTTGCACGAAAAAAAGGTCTGGATGGGATTGCTGTTACTGATCATGATACTATAAAAGGGGCTTTAAAGACCAGAGAATATGCTGATAAAGACCTGAGAGTGATCATAGGTTCCGAGGTAATGACATCCCGGGGAGAGATTATAGGCCTTTTCCTTTCAGAGGAGATCTTATCTACGGATCTCATAGGCGTTATTGAAGAGATCCATGATCAGAATGGTGTTGCCATTGTTCCTCATCCATTTGATACATTGCGAAGATCAGCACTCTGGCCTACTGAAAAAGATGTTGGATATCTGGATGGTGTGGAAGGGTTCAATGCCAGGAACGTTTACCAGAAAAGCAATATTGATGCCATTGAGTTCGGCAAGGAACATAAACTGGCTATTACAGCCGGAAGTGATGCTCATTTCAGAAATGAGGTCGGGAATGCAGGTGTCATAACAGATGATGAGGACCTTCGAGAAGCTATTCTCTCAAGAAGGATCGAAATATTTGGTCACAAAAATGGTATATGTAATCATGCTTTCACTAAAGGGCTTAAATTATGGAGAAAAATAAAACAATTCTGATAATTTTCTTTGCACTGGCAGTCTATGTGGCAATGGGGATATATGCTGATATCGGCCAGCTTACTGTTGCCATACAGAGCTTTCACTGGCCTTATTTCATTCTCCTGCTGTTCTTCACAAGTGTAGGTTATTTCCTGAGGTACGTTAAATGGGACATTTTCCTGAAAAAAGCCGGTGTCCGGCTTTCCTTTAAACAGAATCTCTTCGTTTTCATAAGTGGACTTTCAATGATCGTAACTCCCGGAAAGCTTGGAGAGGTCTGGAAAGGCTGGCTCATTAAGGATATTTCCGGAGATGACCTGAGCAGAACAGTTCCTGTGGTTATACTGGACCGTGTAACCGATGTCCTGAGCCTTGTTATTCTTTCAGCTTTTGGGATACTGTCTTACAGGCAGGGGATCTATCTTTTGGTTATATTGCTTTTTCTGATTCTGGTTTTTTATATCTCTGTCACATCGAAGAATATCTCTGAAAAGATGATCAGGATAGTTGAGAACAAAGCCAGGAAGTTCTCAGGCAACATTAAGGGCATGCATGGAACTTTTCAGAGGCTCATGGAACCAAAAGTATTCATTTCACTTTCTCTCTTGAATGTATTGGCCTGGTTCTGCGAATGCCTCGGGTTTTATTTCGTTATTCTCGGTTTTGACCGATCGCTTAGTGTTCCACTTTCAACGTTCATCTTCAGTTTTGCCTCACTTGCTGGCGGTGTAAGCATGATCCCCGGTGGAATAGGGCTTGCTGAGGTCACTATCACGGGTTTTTTACAACATTATGGTTTTAGTCCGTCTATAGCCATTGGTACTGCAATTGTCGTGCGCTTTGGATCGTTCTGGTATGGAGTGGTATTAGGTCTTGTTGTATACTTGCTTTTCAAATCAAGGATCATTCCTGACAAAGGACACGACTTCAAGGAATATCAAATCTCATCAGCTGAGGGGTCAAATGTCAAACGTTAGTGTGCTTCGAACTTCACCACAGACCGTATTAAAAGATTATGAAAAGTCAATGGACCTTGCAGATTACAAGAAGGCTGTTACACAGACCAATTCAACCATCCTGAAGATCAATCTTTCATGGAGCTTGTTCTATCCTGCATGTTCCACTCCTCCCTGGCAACTTGACGGTGTGTTGAAAAAACTTCGTCAGGATAAGTATGAAGACGTTACCTGTGTGGAAAACCAGACGGTAGTTACCCATCCATGGAAAGGGGCATATGGGAACAAGTGGCTTCCAATTCTTGAAAAGCATGGAGTTGCATACCATCCTCTTACAAACGCCGAGTGGGTTCCGTTCAAACCTAAAGCTGAAATGCTTGCAATGTACGACCTGTTCGGTGAAGTTCTTGTTCCAAAGCAGTTCTTCAAGAGCAATGTTATCCACTTGCCCACTGTGAAGACACATGGTCACACTACAACCACCGGTGCCATAAAGAATGCTTTTGGTGGTCTTATCCCTAAATACAGGCATCATGCCCATAAGAAGATCCATGAGGTGCTGGTGGACTTGCTGGCTATTCAGAAAGAGATACACAGAGGGATATTTGCTGTTATGGATGGCGGTGTGTGTGGGAACGGAGCTGGCCCACGCACAATGGAACCTTTTATAGGGAATGTGCTTCTTGCAAGCGAGGACCAGGTAGCCATAGATGCCATATCCGCTAAGATAATGGGTTTTGATCCTCTTGATATTGACTACATAAGAATTGCCCATGACAGGGGTCTTGGAATGGGTGATTATGATCAGATCGAGATCAGCGGTATGGACAAACAAGAGTTAGATAAATTAAACTTCAAGTTCTCTACTGCAAAAAGCCCTATAGTCGAATGGGACCAAAGACTCAGAAAAGGAACTGCCAACATACACTGGCTGCACAGGATATTGTTCCATTCCCCTGTATTTAAGACATTTATCTTTGCATCAGGATTTTACCACGACAAACTGTGGTATCCCACTACCGGGAAAAAGCACATCGACGAGTTCATGAAAACAGAATGGGGACAGTTATTTGATACTTATGGGTATGGCAAGTTCCCGGAATATCCGGAAGTAAAGGAATGGAACCCTTATTGAAGCTCGCAAATGGATTAAATGAAGCTGTCAATCAGTTAAATGTTAGCTGGTTTAAAGACTCCGGATATTTATGTTTTGACCAAAAGGAGGCATTTCATCAGTCCAGTTGGTTCTGGCTCGCTACTCCTAAATATTGGTTCAGGGGGATTGACTGTATTTTTGGAACAAGCTTTGTTTTTTCTCGCAGCTCTTTACCTGTGACAATAAAACCAATCATTTCAGCTATTTCAGGCTAGCATTTCTTGTTAACCAAAATGCAGATCCGTTCTGTCTAATTTATTGCGTTATGTTTATCTTATATGAGCTATTATGGGTTCTATTCGGGACGACATAATGAATGCTTTTTTGGACCTGTAAGAAGATGGTGGGATCTGATAGGTAAACATGATTTTTGGATATTACTAATTTTTTATCAATTCGATTTTAAGAGTTAGGTTAATATGAAGGTAATAGTAACTGGTGGAGCAGGTTTTTTAGGTTCGCATCTTTGTGAACACTTACTCAAAAAAGGACATCATGTAATCTGCATAGATAATTTTGCAACGGGTGATACAAGAAATATCGAGCATATAAATTCAGAGAAATTTCGATATTTGAAACATGATGTCACTAAGCCCATATATTTTGGAGATAAAATAGACTATATATTCCATTTAGCAAGTCCTGCTTCTCCTGTTACCTACCTTGAACTGCCTATCCAGACCCTCAAAGTTGGGGCCCTTGGCACATATAACATGCTGGGTCTTGCAAAGGAGCAGGGTGCAAGGTTCTTACTTGCATCTACATCTGAGGTCTATGGTGATCCTCTTGTTAACCCACAGCCTGAAAATTACTGGGGTAACGTGAACCCCATTGGGCCAAGGGGAGTATATGATGAAGCAAAAAGGTATGCTGAGGCTATTACAATGGCATATCACAATCATCATGGAGTAGATACAAGGATCGCGCGCATATTCAATACCTATGGCCCAAGAATGCGAGCCGGTGACGGAAGAGTGGTCCCCAATTTCATTGATCAGGCATTGAAAAATGAGGTCATCACAGTTTATGGTGATGGATCACAAACGCGTTCATTCTGTTATGTTTCGGACCTGATCGAAGGAATATACAGGTTGATGATGTCAGATTTTGTGGAGCCTGTGAATCTCGGTAATCCGGATGAAATGAGTGTTCTGGAGTTCGCTGGAATGATCATTAGGATCATTGGTAGTAATTCCAAGATCGTCTTTACGGATCTGCCCGTGGACGATCCTAAGGTTCGAAGACCAGATATTCGCAGAGCAAAAGAAGTTTTAGGATGGGAACCAGTTGTAGATCTGCGTGAAGGACTTGAACATACGATAAAAAGTTTCAGTGGAAAGTAAGGAAAGTGATTCGATGAAGACATCTTTAATTCTTCCTGCATGGAATGAGGAAGAAGCATTACCTTTAGTTATTAAAGAATATATTGATAAGGTCGATGAGATTATTGTTGTCGATGATGGCTCTTCAGATGATACTTATAATGTTGCTAAAAACTGCGGCGTTGTTGTTTATAAGCATGAGGTAAACAAAGGAAAAGTATCAGCATTGCGCACGGGTGTGGAACATGCCACTGGGGATATAATTATTTTTTCAGATGCTGATTGTACTTATCCGGCAGAATATGTACCTTTATTTGTCAATGAGATCGAAAAAGGCGCAGACCTTGTACTGGGCTCCCGGTTTATGAATGGAATTAATAATATGCCTTTTCTGAATATGATCGGAAATAGGTTATTTTCGCTTCTGGCAGCATATATCAGTTGTATTAATATCACTGATGGTCAGACTGGTTACAGGGCTTTTAAAAAGGAATATTTTGAGAAATTAGATGTGCGTGCTGTGAGTCTGGAATATGAAACTAAAATGACGGTCAGAGCTGCAAAACTTGGTTATAGGATAGTGGAAATCCCTATCAAGTATCGCAGCAGGGTTGGTACCTCTAAACTCAGACCAATAAGAGACGGCGCTAAAATGTTTAGAGGTCTAATGTCGATCGCTTATCGTGAAACATCTCTGATAGCAAAGACAATTATGCTTCCGAGCATATTTTTTATTATTTTAGGTGTTTTTTTTGGAGTAACTTCATTATATGAAAAAACATTGTATGGTATTCTCGAGCATGAGTATTACCCTTTACTCACGTTATTGTTTATTTTTATTGCAATACAATTGATCTCCATCGGGTTTATCATGGATTACCTGACTAAGAAATTAGATCGGATAGAAGAAAAACTGTGGAAAAATTAACATGCCATCCACAAAACAATATGTCAAACATATTATTTCATTCATATTAGGAATGTGTATTTTAGGGGCTATGATCCACTATGGAAATGTAGATCACTTTTTGCTTTTAATATCTACGGTGTCCAAAAAAATATTTCTGCTCGCTATATTCATTTACTCATTTTCATGGATTTTAAGGATATTTAGGTTACAATATGTAACTGCTCACTTCAAAGCAAACATTAAGTTAAAAGATCTATTTTTATTACACATTTCAAGTTATGCACTTAATGTGCTGCTTCCGGCTAAAATAGGTGATGTAGCTAATGTCCTATACTTAAAAATGTATGGTATGAAAATAGAGGATTCTCTGGCTTCAATTGTGTTCATCAGAATACTGGATCTAATTGCGGCAGGAATGTTTGCATTGTCCTTTGTATTCATTGGGTTCAAAGTACCGATCATCAATAAATATGCATCATTGTTGATCTGGGGTTGCTTAATTCTTTTCATAGGAGTCGTCTCTTTTAAGAAAATGTCTTTGTTATCCCGTATTTTCAACATTATTGAAAATAAGATCGCACTTAAATTTACACGGAGTTTCATAACTATAGGAAAAGGAATGCACGTTGATCTAATTAATTTTTTTTCCAGCCCTCTATTGCTGAGTAGGTCTGTTCTATTATCGTTATTCATCTGGTTTTTCGAAATATTCACTCTTTATTTCATAGCTTTAAGCATGAATATTTCTGTGCCGATATCCTTTATGATATTTGGAGTCGCACTTGCCAATATCGCCAAGATAGTTCCCGCTACTCCTGGTGGAATTGGTCTTTACGAAGGAATTATAGTTGCTGTGTTTTCCGCAGCAAATGTTGGATATAATGATGCTTTGGCAATAGCTGTGCTAGACCATCTGGTGAAAAACCTATACATCTTATTGATCGGAATGCCTGCAACCTCAATGATAGGATTTGATACAGCCAAGTTTTTAAAAAGTGATTTGAAGGATCTGTGATGGATATGTGGATGGATCAAAAAAAAATTAGATCATATGCGGTCATAATAACATTGTACACAGTTATTACATTGATAGTAACGTATCCTTTAATTGCAAATATCATAAATAATTTATCCATTGGCGATCCATCACTGAATGCATGGATACTTGCATGGGACGTCCATAGTATTTTAACAGATCCTATGAATCTGTTTGATGCCAATGCATTTTATCCGTTTATTGACAATAGCCTGGCTTTTAGTGAACACTTGTTTGCAAATATTTTCATTGCATTACCAATAATAGCAGCAACAGACAATCCCGTTCTATCTTATAATGTAATTTTCATTTTGTCATTTATTCTTTCTGGATTTGGAATGTTCTTACTAGCAGACCACTATTTGAATGACAAATATTCAGCATTTTTGGCAGGGATAATTTTTGCTTTCTGCACTTACAGGTTTGCTCATTTTGTACATCTACAATTGCTCACCGCACAATGGATGCCATTTTCTTTATTATATCTGGATAAGTTCTTGCATAGAACAACATCTACTAATTTATTCTTATTACTCATATTTTTTGTATTGCAAGTTCTATCATCGTGGTATTATGCATTTTACATCGCAATTGCATTGGGTCTATATTTTATTTATTTGTTAATATTTGATCTGTCCATCAGAAACAAAGTCTTCCACGATTTCGATTTTCATTTTAGATCTGTGGTTTTTGTAATACTTTGCATGATAATTATCTTCCCCTTCACTCTACCATATATTCAAGTACAACATCAATATGGGTTTACCCGGTCAATGGAAGAAGTAGATTTTTACTCTGCTGATGTCATGGACTATTTCCTTACCTCGCCACATAATGTATTATATGGAGAATTATCACAGCCTTACCAGGAAAGCCGAAACTGGAGAGAACATTCTCTTTTTCCAGGGTTTTTAGTTGTTATATTATCTTTAATCGGTTTATCCCGGCTATCTAAAAGGAGTTCATCGGGACCATTAGATATTAAATTTTCTACTGGTGGAAGAATACAGAACTTTTATGTTATCCTCGCCCTCTGTGCTTTTGTCTTAACACTTGGTTCTAAACTTCATTTTTTTGGTAATATCATTGATCTACATTTACCTTACTATTATTTATACAATTATTTTCCAGGTTTTGACTCAATGCGGGTTCCTTCAAGGATAAATATTCTTGTTATGCTCTCACTTTCTGTTCTGGCAGGGTATGGCTTGCATAAATTACTAAGTAATAAAAGCAGTACTCTGAAGATCCTCGTAACATTGTTTTTTTCAATAGTGATCATTTTTGAATCCTATGTCCCATTTGGTGTTGATATTACTCCAGTAGGTGATGACATACCAGATGTTTATAAATGGTTATCTAATGAATCAGGTGACTTTGCGATCGTAGAACTACCAACTGGCAATATAAGTGAGAATAGTTTTGATTATGATACAAAATACATGTATTATTCAACATATCATTGGAAAAAACTAGTGAATGGATATAGTGGTTTTTTTCCGCCCAAATATTTTGAGATTTTAGAAGAATTGCAGACATTTCCTTCAAAAGAATCCATTCATATCCTGAAAAGTTTGGAGATTAAATACATAATCATTCATTCAGGGACTCTTGATCAGTATCGATGGAATGACATGAAAAATGAAATTGATGACAACTATAAAGATTTAAAATTAGTGAAGATTTTTGATCAGGATTATGTTTATGAAGTCGATTTAAATAAATCTGAATCTGCTCCGATCAATATTGATCTTATGGCTGTTTCAATCCCAAATATAGTTCAAAAAGAAGAAATTTACCGTAGCTCAGCTATATTCTTCAATTATGGCAGTGTCGACTATATAACTGAGCCTTATGAAAATATAGAAGTATCAGTACAATTTAGTTCTAATCAAAGTACTTATGATCGAGATTCATTAACCAGCATGCTTCCATTAACACTTGTATCTCAGTCACCCACATATGTTTTTTTTAATGTAGGATCACCAAAAGAAACAGGGAAGTATGATCTATTCATTACTATCAATGATGATTCACAAAATTTAACTAAACATTTTAAACATTCTATACATGTAGTTGATGAGTTGTATGACAGTATCTCTTCAAGTTCTGTACATGCGGAATATTTAGATTATAATATTCCCTCAACGATTCCAGCTGGTAGTATATTCAGAGTATCTGTTAATGCTTTGAACGATGGGAACTCTTTGTGGTTGTCTAAATTTCCAACTCCTGAACCAATTGGTGCAGTGTATTTAGGTAGCAGGTGGTTACAGGATGATAATGAATCTTGGATAAGTGAACGAGCTATTTTACCATCTGATGTTTCACCTGGACAAAATACAACGATCGAAATGGAAATTAGCGCACCTCTGTTCCCTGGTTATTATGTACTTGAACTTGATCTTGTGAATGAAGGGATCACCTGGTTTGGACAACAGTGTGTAGAAACAATACGGCAGAATATTACAATTACATGATATAAGATACTATCAGTTCTATCTTTATTTTTTACTTAACTACTCTCTCGATCAGATCCAGATACTTTTTCTCAATGTTTTCCCAGCTATAGTGCAGATCCACAAATTGCCTTCCTTTATTTCCAAGCTTGTCTCTTAACTGTTCATCAGCAAGTAACAAATTAAGACATGCACTGAACTCTTCGTAGTTCTCATACCATAGACCGGCATTGCTTCGGATACATTGCCCTTTGAGCACGTCGCACTGTCCATTGACCAGAACAGGTTTTTTACAGTGCCATGCTTCCAGCAATACCATGGATAAGCTCTCGTATTTAGATGGCATTATAAGTATTTTGGAATTTTTAAGAATGTTGTATTTTTCATCTTCGGGAACAAAACCAAGGTGGTCAATATCCGGATGTGGAGGTATCTTCATGACAGCTTTTCCCAGCACCACGAGTTTAGTAGGCGAATTGTTTTCTTTTTTATATTTCTGGAAAAAGTCAAATAATTCTCCGCATCCCTTAGATTCATCTATTCTACCCATATAGGTTATAAAATCCTCTTCACTGATAATGTTTTGGGGATCACTGCTGTCCGTCTCTTCAGAAAGGGAAACACCGGAGCCAGCCACATCATAAGGTATATTTCCATTCCCAAAACGCTGGATAACAAAATCTTTCTCTTCTTTTGTATTATACATAATTGCTCTGGGTTTATGGAAGGTCTCGTTAAATATAGACAGATAAACAGGCGGCTCATCATGCGCAGCAGGTACCAGGATCGCTTTGTCAGCCACTGGTGGAAGCCCAAAGAAAGTTGTACAATACAGATACGTGAAAAAGAAGAAAAGATCATAATGATCTTTACTGTCTTCAATGAACTTGAAGAGTTCAGTGGAGTACGGGCCTTGCAGTTTCATCCACTCTATCTCTTCATCAACAGAATGGTCTTTACATAAAACCTTTTCAGAAAATTTATTAAAACGTTTTATGTCTCTGGGAAAGTCGACAGGGAACCTCTTAACTGCCACGTCATTTATGCGTGTTTCCCCCGAATCGTACTCATTTTTCCATGTAACATAATCAATTGCACATGTGGTAATGATATCCACAGCACAATACTTTGAAAGATGTTCGGCCACTTCTCTGCAAAGGTATTCAGCACCACCGTTGATCTCAGTTCCGTATCTCTGAACTACGAATGCTAACTTGTATGTTTTTTTTTCCTGACCTTTGTTGCCGGAGAGAGTTCCTATCTCTTTTTTTAGCAGTGTGTCAGGAGTATCGGTGGTTATTTCTAACATTCGTGGATCACCTTGTTCAGTTGTTCTCTGAACACATCAATTGTTCTCTCATAAGCGAAGTCCTTTGATCTGATGTTCTGTTTTGCTATTATTCTTTCACGGAGCTTCTCGTCTGTAACGACCAAATTGATCATTTCTGCTATTTCAGGATAGCATTTCCTGTTAAACAAAATACCTGCTTCGCCCAGTGTATAAGGTACAGCTGTTGAACTATAGGCAATTATCGGAACACCAAAATGCATACTTTCGACTAAAGGCACACTGAATCCTTCATGCTCGCTCATGCACAGGAATACATCTGCAAGCATGTAATAAGATATAAGGTCTGGAAAATCGACCATTCCTATTATGTGGATGTCCTTTGTTCCCAGTCCTTTGATCAAATTCTGCAACTGATCATAGTAAACTTCACAGCCATCGAACCCGCCAACTAAAAAGAGCCTTGAACGTGGATTTATGGCCTTGTAATAATAGAAACATTTGATGATATCTTCCTGTTTTTTATTGGGTGCTATCCTCCCTACAAAAAGAATATTGGTCCAGCCATCATCATACTTGGTGATCAGTCCTTTGTTATATCTGTCATATTTTTCAAGATCGATGATGAGAGGTAGTATTCCTGTCTTAGTATAACCGATATCTTCCAGCTCCATACGATTGTATTCCGAATCACCTAAAGCCACATCTATTTTATCAACAAGCTGTTTCAGTTCTTCTTTTCCTTTGCCCAGGATCAGTGCAAGATTATCATTGATATTATAGAAAAAATGAGGAGGCGTTATATTATGATACAGAAGTATCTTTCGATCACGGGCATTCATCACGTACTTTGAAACATCGGAACCTATAGAAAAATGATATATCAGCACATTATTTTTAGAAGACCTTTTTTTATGTTCAGATAAAGGACTTACAGAATTAATTGATCGATGTATGTTCTGTGCAAATATTTCTGATCTGTAACCCCAGTTTCTAAGTATATCCCTTATAACGATCGCTTCATTTCCAATGGCATCGTAAGGGGATATCGTTGGCAGGATCTGGTGTATCTCCATATCAGATCACACCTAACAATCTCTTATATTTCTGCACGATGGTGTCCCAGCTGTAATTCATGAGCACATACTCTTTTCCATTCTTAGCCATGATATCACGTTTTTCAGGATTTTTGAGGAAATATTGAATGCATCCTTCAAATTCATCGTAATTATCGAAATACAATCCGCCGTTACTTTTGATACAATGGTCTTTAGTTACTGCACAGCCCGCATGCACCAGCACAGGTGTGCCGCACAGCCACGCTTCCATCAATACAATAGAGAAGCTCTCATTCATTGAAGGCATGCAGAACAATGTTGCAGCAGCATAAGCATCGAACTTATCCTCCGGAGAAACAAATCCCAGATCGATGATGTCGTGCCTGTGTTCTTTTGGAACTGTCAGTTCTCCTTTCCCTATAAGCACCAGTTTCAGGTTGCCATCACAAGATTCTTTGTACCTGGCAAAGTATTCTATAAGCAAAGATACATTTTTCCCAGAGTCCCTCCTGCCTGCATACAGGAGAAACTCGTTCTTAATGTCATATTTGTCCCGAAACCTCTGGGCATTATATGAAATATCTGTATCCATACCTGTGCCTATTACAATTTGATGACCTCTTATGTCATAGATATGGTTTGCAAGTGTTTTCTCAGGTTCAGAATTGTATATCACAGTTTTTACATCTTTGAACATCTTTTTAAAAATGTCCATATATGCATAGCTTTCATCGTGCAAGCAGGGGATCAATATCGATCTCTCAGGGTGTATCTGC
>JAHFZE010000206.1 GCA_020854785.1 Methanomethylovorans sp. | reverse complement strand
TCCTGCTATATGTGAATTCACTGACAAACTGTCACGTCCTCTGCTTGAGATCATCGTTTCTGAAGAAAAAGTGGATGAAGTTAAAGTTATCAGGGGAGCACCCTGCGGCAGCACCTGGCATATGGCAGATGGACTTAAGGGTACGCCTCTAAAAGAAGCACCTGCTAAAGCCGGACTGCTGATACAGCAATATCCATGCCGTGCCGTACGGGGTAATAAAGGCGGTATCCATGAATCTGCACAACTGCACAAGGATGCTGTTGCCATGGCCATTGAAAAGGCCGACCTGAAAAAAGAACATTAGTTTTTTGTGCAACTCCCTCATTATATATCAAAGATGGATAACGCTGAAGTTGCAAAGCGGCTGTATGAAATGGCAGAGATGCTGGAGTTCAAAGGGGAGAACGTTTTCAAGATAAAGGCATACCAGAAAGCTGCACGGCATATTGAGGAGCTGGAAGAGGATATAAATGTCCTGCGCAAAAAAGATGAACTTGCCGATATTCCCGGTGTTGAAGAAGCAATAGAGGCAAAAATAAAGGAAATGCTTGATACGGGGACATTCAGGGCATTTGAAGAGATCAGACAGACGGTACCAGAAGAGATAGAAGAGATCACTTCCGTGCAAGGAATTGGTCCGAGGACCGCGCATCTTTTGTACACAAAACTAGGCGTGAAAGACCTGAAAGGATTGCTCAAAGCTGCAGAGGAACACAGGATACGCAGGATCCCTGGAATGGGTGTGAAAATGGAGGAGAATATACTGATCGCAGCTAGACGCCAGCTTGCAGAAGGCAGCAGCAGAAGGTTCCCGCTGGGTGTGGCATTGCCTGTAGCCGAAGAAATATCTAAAAAGCTCGTTGATGGGAAATTGATCAGAGAGGTCCGGATAGCTGGCAGCATAAGGCGATGGAAAGAAACCGTAGGGGATATAGACCTGATAGCCCGCTCAGATGAGCCGGAAAAAGCCATAGAAGCTTTTACCTGTATTGACAACTTGCAGGAGGTTCTGGAGAAAGGAACTACCAAGGGCTCAGTGATATATCAGGGAAACATCCAGGTAGACCTGAGGATCGTGAAAGATAATGCATTCGGCTCCCTTCTTCAGCATTTCACAGGTTCTAAAGAACATAATGTGAAATTGAGGAAGCTCGCCCTTGCAAAAGGCCTGCATCTAAGTGAATATGGATCAAAGGATGCTGCAACTGGAGAACAAATGCCTTGTGCTACAGAACCTGAACAATACGAGATGCTAGGCCTTCAGTTCATTCCGCCTGAACTGCGTGAGGACAGGGGAGAGATAGAGGCAGCAATCCAAAGAAAGATTCCCCAGCTTATAGAGGCAGGTGACATAAAAGGTGATCTGCATGTTCATTCTGACTGGAGCGACGGGAAGAACACCATCGAAGAAATGGCACTTGCAGCCAGGGATCTTGGATATGGGTACATAGCTATGTGCGACCACTCTATATCTTCAAAGATAGCAAACGGTCTTTCGGAAAAGAGATTGCTGGAGCACATTAGAGAAGTAGAGAGGCTAAACGAAAGCATTGAAGGTATACGGATACTTTCAGGTACAGAATGCGATATACTTCCGAATGGAAAACTGGACTATAATGATGGATTGCTGGAGCAGCTAGACATTGTTGTAGTGGCGGTGCATGGTGCTGTTGAGCAGGACAGTAAGACAATGACCAAGAGAATAGTAGCTGCGCTGGAGAACGAGCATGTACATATCCTTGCCCATCCTACCGGAAGGAAGTTCGGAAAGAGGCTGCCCTTTAAGATGGATATGCAAAAGATCATGGACGCGGCACTGGAGCACGAAAAGGTGCTGGAGATAAATTCGGCTCCCCAGCGACTTGATCTTAATGATACTCATGCAAAGATGGCCAGGGAAATGGGGATAAAACTTGCTGTCAATACTGATACGCATTCACCTGAACAGTTCGCTAACATCCGATATGGGATTGGCACTGCAAGAAGGGCCTGGATCACATCAGAAGATGTCATAAACACACTATCTTTAAAGGATATGTGCAGGTTCTTAGAGATCCCATAGGGGACAAAGGAGGCTTAAGACAGCTTCTTTATATATATGTACATAAATAACCAGATAACAGGCAATGTTTCTAAAATCTATTAGCTTACCTTTGATTGGATCATCACGGGACACGATATCTGTCATATATTGCTGGTTCTATATCGTTCCGATTCTGCTCAACTATCACAGGAGATAGCCACATGTATGAAAATATGACTATTTGCAGGTGGTCGTATGAATAACAGAAAACAGAACAGGCATGAAAGAGCAATGGTAAAACATCAGATCGAGTTCAAAAAAGAGAAGATGCGACAGGAAAAAAGGAGCGGCAATTGTTACTACTAATAATTGAATAGTTCAGATATTGTGGACGTGGACCTGTTATTTTTCGGCCATTTTATAAATGGTCACAGGGAAGGTACTTCCTTCCCATGTACTTACTTTCCTGACTGGAGTTTTACGCGCTGGGCAAGAATGCATTTTCCGCCTCTTCTGCCTCCAAGAGGATTGAATGTAGTTCCCATGGAGTTCATACACCGCGCCATGACAGCAGCACCTCTTGCCAGACCATCGTCCACAAATACGACGTGTTCATCTATTTTGCCATTGATGCCCAGCTCTTCAAGGTATTTCAGGATAAGCTTTGGTTTATCACCAGTGATCCCGGCACGTCCGGTGACACCTATAGCAGTGTTCTCAAAAACAAGTCCATGTTCCTGTGCCACTTTTACAAGCCTCTGTACAACACGGGCCATTACATCATCTATTACAGCGAACAGGAAGTTAAGGCCGTGTTTCTCGTTTATCTCAGCACCTATTGTCATGAGCTTGTCCATATCCGAGCCGTTAACACCTACATCACAGCCTATGAGCACAACACCTATCTCCTCTGCAGCCTGAGGGTTCACTGGTACGCTCCCGTATCTTTTAAAGCCTGAAGGCACTTTCTCAATACGTATATACTGCTGGATCTTTTCTGAGTATTCCTTTATCTGTTTACCTTTCAGCATGAGCGAAACTTTACCAAGGGAGATGTTCTGAGCGATCTCAAGAGCAGTGCCTTTCTTGGCATCGACCTTACCTGTGCCTTTGATAAGCGCATCCGGTATAGCACCAGCATAACCACAGAAGTTACCGATGGTCCTCGCATAGGGCAGTTCCTGTCCTATGATTCTGCCGTCCAGCGTGGTACCGAAGTCCATGGAGATACAAGGGTTACGGAAATCCACGTCCACCCACTTTGCGCCTTCCTTGATGCCTGCTGTTGCAAGCTCTCCTTCCATTTCGTTGGCCACGATCTCCACACCGGTAGCTCCTTTGGGAGGTGTGACGCTGGCAACGGCCCCATCAAAGACAACCTTTTCCAGTTTTGTGTATTTGCGGAACTTCTCATGTATGTTCAATATGGACATTGGCGGAGTCATCCGATTTGGTGGTACACCTGCCAGTAGGCAACCATCTGCCAATGCCTTTATGAACTCGCCAACTTCTTCAGGTGCATCAAAACCTGCCACAACACCTGTAGAGCGTACCACGAAATGAATGTCTGTTTTTATATCCAGATTTGCCGTGTCCACTGCTTTTAGCAGTGTATCTCGTACAAGTTCGGCAATGGATTGCCGCGTAAGCTCCACACCGCTGAGGGTCCGGCCAAATATCTCCTCTCCGGGCTTAGGTGCCCTCACATCACGGGTCATGGTGACCGTCTTGTTTATCAGACGTGTTTTCCCGTCTTCAAGGTTCGTGGCTGTGAGTATACATTTGGTAGTTGTGTTACCTACTTCCACCGAAGCTACAATGAAATAGGCAGTGGAACCTGACTTCAGTTCTATAAGACGTACTGAAGGACTTTCGACGATTCTTGGTCTATAACCCATATTACAAGCTCCTATCTATGATGATCATATAAATTAATAAACGGTTCTAATCTTTGTAAAAGCAGGTGTTTAGGCAATGCTCCCGAAACACGGTCAACTAAATTGCCCTGCCGGAAGACCAGCAAGGTGGGAATGCTTGATATTCCCAGGTTCTGTGCAATCATGGGATTCTGGTCGGTGTCAAGCTTGCCAAAAACGATCTTGCCCTGCAGCTCTGAGGCAAGCTGGTCAATTATGGGAGATAACATACGGCAGGGACCGCACCACTGTGCCCAGCAATCTATCAACACCAGGGGATACTGCGAAATGAACTGATCAAACGTGGTATCAGTGACAACCACTGGTTCTGCCGGATATTGACGTGCTTCAAGGGAACGCTGAAGTTCCTGAAGCCTTTTTTTCCTGATAGTTTCCAGATCGTCCATCTTACTCATCTTTGAATGATTTGTTCCATTGTATTAAAAACATGATCATGTAGTGTTCATCGGGCGGTATTTGGCCAATACGGCACGATAGGAAATAAAGTTTTGCATGGTTGTGCAATTATCGTGCAACTCCTCTTATGGTCATCCTGTGGCATATACAGGAACACACGTGAGAATTTAAGTAAGAGGAAAGCAAACACAGACATATATCCCTATCCCTATATATTTTAGAACATATAGGATGGTTAATGAAATGAACACCTGGACGATCGAACGACTGCTGGACCTGGAACCCTATGAGTTCGAGGATCTGCTTGGCCATTTATTCACAAAGATGGGATACAGAGCAGAAGTCACACAGAGGTCAAGAGATGCAGGAGTGGACATCAATGTCTCCATCGAGAACTTTGGCCTGTCCCATACATGGATCGTACAGGCTAAACGCTATGTTGAGCCGGTGGGTGTAAAAGAAGTAAGGGAATACAGCAGCCTGCGCTACAGAGATAATGTCGACGGTGTTAATATAGCTACTACCTCGGGTTTTACCAGGGAGGCTCAAAAAGAGGCTGCAGAGCATAATGTGAAACTGCTTGATGGTCCGTTGCTTGTGAAGATGCTGGAGCATTATATGCCTGCAGGTCCAGATGGAAGGATGCAGCAGCTTGCTGTGTCAGAGAACAGAGAAACTGCGACCATTGAATGTACTGTTCTCAAACAGGGGGAAAAGATCCTTGGAGAGACAGAGATATTCTTCAGAGGTGAAAGGGTTACAATGGCGTGCACCAACAAGCGCATCTTTCTGATCAAAAATACAAACTCTCTTCTCTCTAAAAGAAGAGAGATGCTTTACTCGATAGAGGTAAAGGACCTGCTGGGATGGGCACATGAAACGCCTTCACTGTATCTGGTCATGGGGGGCAGACAGATAACAGTGCTGAGCATGCGGTCCAGGAAGCCGGAACATGCAACAGAGATGCTGGAATGCCTGCAGCAGGGATACATACGGGGAGAGCATTTGCTGAAGTTCGAGAGAACAAAAGATGAGTTCATATTGCTCACTAACAAGAGAATAGCAAAGATCCATTATTCAGGCGGTGCAGATGAAATAAGCCTGAAAAACATACTGGGTACTGAGCTAAAGGGCGGCGGCCTTTTGAACCGAAGTAAACTCCTCTTTATGGGAAATATGAAGGAAAATACCCTTTCTGAAATTGATTGCACAGATCTGGCATCGTGGAAGGAAGCTATAGAAGCGGCTATAAGAGTGAGTTGAATTTAGAAAAGAGACAGATCTGGATCGAAGTGTTGATATTCGTACTACAGGGAATCCGGCCATGACTTCACCATCCCAGAACATGACAGTTAAGATCGCTTATTTTTCCGGTACCGGAAGCACGGCCAGGGTTGCTGGTGTCTTTGAGAACGAACTGAACAGACGCGGGTTATCTGTTATAAGGTCCGAGATCCGAGGAGGGAACCTTCGCTCGGATGAGAAAGAAGATCTGTTGATATTGCTATTTGCCGTGCACGCGTTCAATGCTCCGCGGGTCGTATATCAGTGGATAGACAGTCTTTCTGGTGCCAGAAAGATCCCAGTGGCGGTAATTTCCGTTTCCGGGGGAGGGGAGATCTCACCTAACACGGCATGCCGCTTAAGTTCCATACGCAGGCTGGAAAAGAAGAACTACAGAGTGGTGTATGAGAAAATGATGGTCATGCCTTCGAACTGGGTCACGAGAACAGATGACGGGCTGGCTATCAGGCTGCTTAGGATCCTGCCATCGAAGGTAGAGCATATTGTTGATGACCTTTTACAAGGAGTTGTACGCAGGACAAAACCAAAGCTAATAGACCGTGTTTTCTCCAGGATCGGGGAAATGGAAAAAACCGGAGCAAGGTTCTTTGGCAGGAATCTGCGGGTAAACGATACCTGCAATGGCTGCGGCTGGTGTGCAAAGAACTGTCCGTCAAACAACATCAC